>CAZVXG010000115.1:0-4282 GCA_964631635.1 uncultured bacterium
GCATCGTTTTTGGGGATAGGCCGTTGGACATGTCCCCGCACGTCTACAGGGGGCTCGACCTAAGATCTCGCCAACTCTTCAGTTTTTTTGTGTATATTAGCAATCGAAGAGCGATAGGAAACGGCTCTGCTGGCCTTTATCTTCGCTGAAGAGCAGGTAGCCTGCGAAGGCGGCGTCCCCGGTTTCTAATTGGAAGGAGACGGTCTGATAAGGACTCGAAGGAAATTTTCCTAGATGCTCGAATAGTCTTTTCTTCATCGATGCATCGTAAAGAGGCGTGACCGCCATGGCCCTTTTTGCATCGGACTTTTTCTGCAAGAGATCGGTTTTCTTAGCTTGCAGCAGAAGCAGGAAAAGCTGCTTCAAAGGATCGGTTTCGAGAACCGTGCGCATTTCCATCGGAAGCAGGGAGTAGAAAAACTTTTCGATGAGGAAATTCTGCTGCTCCGATAAGCGCCCGAGAGAGGATTTGAGCGAGCACAGCAGTTCGCTTTGCTTATGGATCATCCCGCCGTTGAAATCGCGTACCTCTCCAATGATCCGGGAAGTCTCGCGCAAAACATAGTCGCGGGCTCTATAAAAATCGACCGAGCGGTCCTCTCTCAAGAACGGCTCGTTTTGCACTAGGACGCGCAGCACGGTCGCTTCTTTGACGTGTTTGCGCCTCAACTGACCGACGCTCCGCACCCTGTCTGGAAAGACCTTCAAATCGGTTTTGGCGGATGCGAACAGTTCCTGGATGGAGGGGATTCCCTCCATTGTTGCGCGAACCAGAATGACGGTGAAGCAAAGATCGTCTCCCTTCTGTTCGTCGAACGAGAGAATCGCCTGAGGCATGTCGCTCGCATAGCGAAGCTGACGGGAAAGGGTCATGATGTTGCGGAGTACCTCCTCTTCGTTGCGCGGCATGAAGATAGGATGCGTCAACCGTTCGATTCCCATTTTGATCTGCTCCGGCAGCGCAGTGCGGAGAATCTGGATCTCATCGAGTGTGAAATCGGCCCCGTTTTCCTTCTCGATCTCGACATATTGGGTTTGAATCGGTCCGCCGCCTTCCCTATCCGCAAAGGGAGAATCGGGGACCATCTTCACGTAGGGAAGATGTTTTTGAATCGCGCTGAGGAGATTTTCCATTTCGAACAGTTCATGCTCGCGCAGGAAATTGAGCCCTGCGAGAATACCGAGCACTGGCTTTTCTCTAGAAATCTTGGAGGTTCCAAATGGAACTTCCAGGCGGGTCTTCAGGAACTTCACGATCACATGGCGCTTGGTCGGAGCCGATTCGATATTTTGTTTCAAGAGCTTCCGCAGCGAATAAAGGTTCGAAATGATCCGGCTAATATGATGGTAATCCCGCGCTTTTTTGAATTCTTCGCGGCATGTGATCAAGAATTGCTGCATCTGCGTGAAGATGCCCCTGTCGAAATCTTTCGAATGGCTTTGAATCAGCGAACCGATCTTTTCTTGCACCATCGCCGTCTTGCCATCAGTAGAAAGCCCCTTGAATTCGAGGATCCTCCTCGCATGATAATTGGAAACGACCCCAAGGCGGATCTCCGTCTCAATTCCCGGAATATTGCGGCGCGCCTCCTCGACATCTTGCGCGCTTTTCAGGTAGATGACGATTTCGGCGACGCTTAAAATATCTTCAGAAAGATGGGGCAGCCGGACATCGGAAGCGAAAAAAAGTTCCACATTCACCCGCTTCTGCGGCAACAGCCATCGGCTGACCATATCGTAGAAGAAATTACAGGCGTTCAGCCTATATTTACACAAAAGAAGAACCGATAAGGTGCAAGGAGCCTTGGAAAGATCTGACCAAGAGATCATCGGCAGCAGATCGGCGAAGCGGGCCTTTTGAGAAGCGAGGCTTATCCCTCCAGCTTCCAGCAAGTCGGCTGGAACCAGCCTTTGGATCAGATCCTGGGCTCCGTCTCGATAGTATTCCGCATCAATTGACGAGCACCCGAATTCAAAATCAAATTCAAGTTGTTGAGCCAACATGGTTCCACTCTTCTGTTTCATAACTGCATGTTTTAACGCCTGTGCTTTCTCCTACCAGCGTCCCCTCATCGCGAGGATGATGGAAGGAGCGGACCGAGAGGCGCACCCCGTTTTTTTCTGCCAATGCAATGCTGCGCGCATGGAGGATTTTCGCCCCTCGAGAGACCAGTTCCAATGCATGGGAATAGGAAATCCAGGGGATGAAGCGAGCTTGCGGGTCCATCTTCGGATCGGCATCGAAAATCCCGGAGACATCCTTATAGAATTCGACGCATGGGCTTTTCAAGGCGACAGCGAGAGCAACCGCCGTCGTATCGGAACCTCCGCGGCCGAGGGTCGTAATTTCCCCCTTGCGGCTCACTCCCTGGAATCCGGCGACGATTGCAATCTGCCCTTTTTTCAAAACGGCTTCGAGGCGATGCGGCCGAACGTCGATGATTTTAGCTTCCGAATGGAGATCGTCCGTGATGATCCCCGATTGGCTCCCCGTAAAACTGACCGCGTCGAATCCGCGCACCGCTAAAGCCATCGCAAGTAAAGCAATGCTCACTCTCTCTCCTACGGAAACGAGCATGTCGAGTTCGCGAGTCGGAGGATTGGGATTCACCCGACGAGCCAGTTTGAAGAGTTGGTCTGTCGTATTCCCCATCGCACTCACTACCACTACAATTTCGCGGCTCACTTTCGTTTGTTCTATAATGATATCTGCAATTTTTAGAAAGTTTTCTGGAGCCATCACGCTCGCTCCCCCAAATTTCATCACTAACATCCCACCCCTCCTATTTGGATGGGACAGTATCTAATATTTTTTTCCGCCACGCAAAACAAATATTTGCCACAACTGGTAGAAATTTTCAATCTAGCTAACCGAGTTAGAAAAAATAAAGTGGAATTTTTATTCTTTAAAAAATTTCACATCAATTTTTCTATTTTTAATCGGATTGAATAGTTGGAAAAAATAACATAACACCTTAACGGTAACTCACTTAATAGAACTCTACCATCTACAAAATAAGGATACGAAATTTTTGAAAATTTTTTTTAGATTCAGAAAAAATATGGTTACAGAAACATACATCAGTTTGTTGAATTCATGCGATGACTCAATTTAAAAAATAAATTCGCGTTTCTTAAAACAGACTGAGCATCAGAATGATAGACCCTCTTGCTTTTATTGAGGGACGTTTGGTAATCTTTTTCCTTTAACCCAAGCCTTAGCTTTGTACGGCAACGCTTGCTATTAACAGGAGAAACCCAATAACCATGCCCCCAAAAAACCACCCACACGATTGGAATGCAAATAATGTCCTCGACGACGTCGATTTTCAGGAACATGAAGCCCGCCAATTCCGAGACCTGCTTTACGGAAAAGAAACTTCCGGAGGCGAAACAGTTCTTTCTCAGCTGAACGCGGGACAAGTCCTGCTGGGGCGCATCGCAGAGATCTCTAAAGATTACGTCGTGATCGATGTGGGATTGAAATCGGAAGGACTCGTTCCCGTCTCCGAATTCACGGAACCTGAAGAACTCGTTCTCGGCAACAATATTGAAGTCTACCTGGATCAAACCGAAGGCGAAGATGGACAGATCGTCCTCTCCCGTGAAAAAGCGCGCAAATTCCGCCAATGGGAATACATCGTAAAGAATTGCCGCGAAGGATCGATCGTCAAAGGAAAAGTCATCCGCAAAGTCAAGGGAGGACTCATGGTCGACATCGGTATGGAGGCATTCCTTCCAGGCTCCCAAATCGACAACAAGCGGATTAAGAATCTCGACGATTTCCTCGGCCGCTCCTACGATTTCAAAATTCTCAAGATCAATATCGAACGGAAAAATATCGTCGTCTCCCGCCGCGAATTGCTCGAAGAGGAAAGAGTTTCGAGAAAAACGGAACTTCTCGAGCACATCAAGGAAGGCTCCTCGCTTAAAGGCATCGTGAAGAACATCACTGATTTCGGCGTCTTCCTCGACCTGGACGGCATCGACGGCTTGCTCCACATCACCGACATGACTTGGAAGCGGATCAAGCACCCGTCAGAAGTTGTCCGCCTCGGCCAGGAAATCGAAGTGGTCATTCTCCACATCGACCGGGAGAAAGGGCGCGTCGCTTTGGGCCTCAAGCAGAAAGAGAGCAATCCGTGGGAGGAGCTCGAGAAGAAATATCCGGTCGGAACCCGCATCCGCGGCAAAATCGTCAACCTCGTCTCTTACGGAGCGTTCATCGAGATCGAACCTGGAATCGAAGGGCTGATCCACGTCTCTGAAATGTCCTGGACGA
>CAZVXG010000116.1:0-4253 GCA_964631635.1 uncultured bacterium
CGAGTTCGGAATGCGGAGGGCACAGGGGGTCGATGGGGCTGTATCGGCGAGCCGAGCCGCTTATATCGGCGGGTGTTTTGCCACCTCCGATGTAATCGCAGGAAAGTTATTCGGCATCCCAGTGCGGGGAACGCATGCCCATAGCTGGGTGATGGCTTTCGATGAAGAAAAGACGGCTTTTGAAACGTTTGCGAATATCATGCCCACAGGTTGCGTGATGCTGATCGATACTTATGATTCGCTCATCGGAGCGAAGCGCGCTGTGGAGGTTGCCAGGTCGCTGAAAGAAAAAGGATTCGATCTCGCCGGTGTGCGCCTCGATTCTGGCGATTTGGCCCGATTGAGTATCGAGATCCGGAAGATTCTAGACCAAGCGGGGTTTTTTAAAACCGAAATCATGGCGAGCAATGAACTCGATGAATACCTCATCCGCGACTTAAAACAGCAAGGGGCGAAAATCACCGTATGGGGTGTAGGGACGAACCTGGTCACAGGAAAGGATCAGCCTGCGCTCGATGGGGTCTATAAACTTTCAGCGATCCAAAACGAGCAGGGAGAATGGATGCCCAGGTTGAAGCTCTCCGAACAAACCGCTAAGACGACCAATCCCGGAATCTTGCAAATCCGCCGCTTTTTCGATGGGACCTTCTACTTGGCCGATGCTATCTACGATGAGCTGGCCCCATTGCCGCAGCCGGTCGAGATCATCGATATCTTCGACCCGAATGACCAACGCTCCTTTCCCAAAACGATTGCTTACGAGGATCTATTGCTTCCCATATTCCGCAAGGGAAAGCTGGTTTACGATTTCCCTTCCCTTGCAGAGGCCCAAGCCCATGCGAAGCTGAGTTTGAGCCGTTTGCCTGCGAATATGGAGCGCTTCATCAATCCTCAGCCCTATTTCGCAGGGCTTGAAAAAAATCTTTATCGAAATAAGCTCGAACTCATTCGAAAATTACGGCAGGCATATTGAAAGAGCCAGTTGCAAAACTCCACGCCTGCGAAAAATCGATGATTTTGGCGATTTCTTGCCTAAACCGGCTTGCCGGTTCCTCGCCGCTGCCGCGACAAGAGGTGCCAAAAGGGCGATTTTGCGCAGTGAAGAGTTTTACAAATAGCTCGAGAACCTTGATCATTACCGATGTGCAGCACGACTTCATGCCGGGCGGTGCGCTTGGCGTACCGGGAGCCGATGCGATCGTTCCGATCATCAATGCGTTGATTCCGAAGTTCGAGCATGTCCTTACCGTCCGGGATTGGCACCCGCCTCATCATGTCAGCTTTGCCTCCACTCATAATAAGCATTCTGGAGATACGATTCGGATCGGGGATGTGGAACAGATCTTATGGCCCGACCACTGCGTTCAAAATAAGCGCGGCAGCAAGTTCGCAGAAGGGTTGCATCGGGATCGGGTGGAAGCCGAATTCCTTAAAGGGTCGGATCCGGAAGTCGACAGCTACAGCGCTTTTTTCGATAGCGCCCGCCACCGCTCTACCGGGCTGGGGGACCATCTGAGGAAGCACAAACTAACGCATCTCTACTTCGTCGGGGTGGCGACCGATTATTGCATCCTCTATTCGGTTCTCGACGCGATCGAGCTTGGATTCGATGTTGCGGTGATTCTCGACGCCTGCCGTCCGATTAACCGGAAACCGGAAGATGCACAGCGCGCTGTCGATCAGATGCGGGCCAAAGAGGCAAAAATCCTCATGTCTGCAGAGTTCTTGAAGATCAGATAAACAATTGCAGGCCGAGGATCAGGATGCAAAAGGCAAACAGGACGACGAGCATTTTTTTACCGCCAGGTACGAATGGATGCGAGGGTGTATGGCGATGGATGTAGCGGCCAGACCATACGAAGAGAATGGGAAGGACGGCGAGCAAAAGGATCATTCCGATACCACCCGCCAGGCCAAGAGCTTGGAGAAAGATGTGCGGATTCAATAGGACGGATATGAGAGGTACGCCGATGACGAGCGCGAGAAGCCCTGTCTTGCGGATCCCTTTTTTCTTCCACTTGAGTCCATCGGCCCAAAAGTCGAAAAAGGCAATCGAGATCCCGACGAAAGAGGTCGTCATCGCGAATAGAGAAAACACGGTAGCGATGACGGCGAGCGTCTCATTATGAAGAGCGGCTTGGAGGGAAGGGATCGCGCTTTGCCCCATCTTGAGTGCATTGGCAAGCCCAGACGGACCTTCCAAGGGAGCGATCCCAAGGACGAGCAATTGCCAGACAACGTACAGAACGAAAGGAATCGAGGTTCCGACCCAAATGGCAAGCCGGATTTTCCGGTGATCTCTTTCCATATAGGTGACCAGGGTCGGAATCAGGTTTTGGAATCCGAATGCGGTGAGAACTACAGGCAAAGAGGCCCAGATTTTGCTCCAATCGGAACGGACTAAAAAATCGAGACGGAGATGGGAGGCTGCGGCAACGATGAAACAAAAATAGGTCGCAAATACGCCGATCATCAGGCCGATATTGAGCCGATCGACGGCGCGGGTGCCGAGGTAGACGACAGGAGCGAAGGCCGCGGTATAGATGAGCGTCGACAACCAGGCTGGAAGGGTCTTGGCTGACAGCATCGAGACGGCTCCGCCCCCGGCGGCGAGATGGGCGATCATAAGGCAATAGAATAAAAAGAGATAAAGGATCCAACACGCGATGGCTCCCTTCTCGCCGAGCAGCTCGCGCGAGATGCTGATCAGGTTCGATTCGTTAGGGAGCCAAAGGCAGGCTTCCAGGATGAGTAAGGCGGTAGCGATCATGAAGATCCAACAAATGGTATAGATGGCAAGCGAAGGGAAGAATCCGCCTGCAGAAGTGACGACCGGAAGCCCTAACATGCCGACGCCGATGCTGGTGCCTGCGATTAAAAGCGTTCCTCCTATGAAGTGGTGGTGCTTGCGAAAGAGATGCATAGATTTATCCTTTTGAGAAGGTTCCAAATTTGGGATCGGTTAGCGCAATCAGGTCTTTTGTTTCCATCAGGATCGATTCGGTGGAGAGTCCACAGTTGAAAGCAGCCCTTTTTTGGTTTGGGATTTGCTCGTCGAAGTAATTATCGAGATTTAAAAGATTGCCGAACGGAGGAACGCCGCCGACGATCAATCCGAAACGCTCCTGGATGATCGCTGGATCTTCGAATTCACATTTTTCTCCGACGGCTTCAGAGGCCGCTTTGATATCGAGCTTTAGATGGGAGGGAATGTTAAACTGGTAGTTCTTTTTCGAATTTTTTCCGCGTAAAATGAGAGATTTGACCCCTTCTTCCATGAGGGTGCCGCGGACGCGGGCCGAATCCTGGGAAGTGAGGGTGGGCTCGTGGACGAGGTGTTTGAAAGGGATGTTCCTGGCGTGGGCCATGCGGATGATCTCATTGCGAATGTTCTCGCTGCCGAAGAAGATATGGGCTTTGATCCGATTGCCTGCGATTCGTTTGGTGTCCGATGGGAATAGGGAGGCTTCGCGGATGTTTTTCAGTTTGAGGAGCGTCATGGTCAATCGCTCGAGCCCCATTCCGAATCCTCCGTGAAGAGGCATCCCATATTTGAAAATGCTCAAGTAATCGGTGAAATTGGCCGGATCCATCCCCTTCGAACGGATCCCTTCCAACATGGAATCGTAGGTGTGGCGGCGCTGTCCGCCGGAAGTGATCTCTGTGCCGGCGCAAAGGAGATCGAACGTATTGGTCAGTTCGGGCGCATCTTTTTTCGGATATGCGTAAAATGGGCGTTTTACAGCCTTCCAGTCGATGACGAACACGAAGTCGGTGCCGAATTTCTCGACGGACCAGGCGCAAAGCTCCCGCTCCGCGGCAGGGCTTAAATCGGGTTCGTTCCTCTCGTCGACGCCGCTCCGTTCATAATAGAGCTGCTGCGCTTCGGCAAAAGTGAGTCTGGGAAAGGGAACATCTGGGGGAGCTTGAACGATCGGCGACTTGAGCGCTTCGATATCTGCTTTTGCGTGCCGATGGAGATATTGCAAGATGAACTTGATGCATCCTTCCTGGATATCGAGAATTTCATGCCAATGATCAAAAAATCCCATTTCAAATTCGAACTGCTTTCCCTCTGAGAGATGGCGCGATGTCTGAGAGTGTTCGGCGCGGAAAAACGGCATGAGGGCAAAGACCCGTTCATTGACGCCAACCATGATCTGCTTATAGAGCTGGCTGCTTTGGGCCAGCGTCGCAGTATAGCCAAAATAATCGACGTTGAAAAATTCCGCTCCTCCTTCAGCCGATGCGCC
>CAZVXG010000117.1:0-4219 GCA_964631635.1 uncultured bacterium
TCGGACCGGTTTGGGACGGGAATGAAGTTTGGATCGTCATCGTGATGGGAGGGCTGTTTGCCGGTTTCCCGAATGTCTATGCCACCATTTTTTCCGGTTTCTATACGCTGCTCATGTTCTTGATCGCCGGCCTGATGTTCCGCGCCGCCGCGATCGAATTTCGCAGTAAAAGAGAATCGCAAATCTGGCGCAATATTTGGGATGCAGTCTTCGCATTCGCCAGCATCCTCGTCGCTTTCGTTTTAGGCGTGCTCATCGGGAATATGGTCGAAGGGATACCGCTCAACGCTTCTCAAGACTTCGTCGGATCGTTTGCTTCTTTTTTCCAGCCTTATTGCATCCTGATCGGCATCACTGCCATCTCTCTTTTTGCGATGCACGGGGCGATCTTTCTCACTATGAAAACTGATGGAGAGACGCATGCGCTCGTCCGCCGGTGGATCAAACCGGCTATCCTTGTCTTTATTTTTTTCTTTATCATCGCCACCATCGCCACGTGGACCCATGCGCCTCATATGACGGCACGCTTCAAGGAGATGCCTTATCTCATCGTCTTTCCTATCCTCGCCTTTGCGGCCATTGCCAATATTTTCCACCAGGTCAGGAAAGAGAACGATGGCTGGGCCTTCCTATCCTCCTGCCTCTGTCTCGCCCTTCTGCTGATTTTATATGGATTCGGGACCTATCCGACGATTGTCCCATCGACGATCGATCCGTTGACCAATAGCCTGACGATCTATAACGCCGCGTCGAGTCATAAAACGCTGAGGAATCTGCTCGTAGTCGTCGTCATCGGCATCCCTCTGGTTTTGGCCTATGGATTCTGGGTCTATAGGATTTTCCGGGGCAAGGTCAGAATAGAGAAAACAAGTTATTAAGAGTGATTAAGAACTTGGAAACCCAACCACTGCCTGATAGCAGAGGAGCAAGTGCGCGACTCCATTCATCGCCCTGTGGGGTTTCTCTTCCACAGGGAGCTTATAATGAGAGGCAATCGAGTCTTTGGAAAAACCTGTTTCCCACGGAAACGGGCCTTCGGAGCGCTTCGCTTTCTCCATCGCGAGCGACCAATACATCGAAGCCAGATCGAGCCAATGATACGGCAGGTTCAACGCTTCCTGCGTATCGGGATCGATCAACTGTGAGAAGAAGACGCGGTCGAAAGAAGGGTTTTGGCAGATGAATACCGCTTTTTTGCGGCGTACTCCCAAGCGTGCGAAACAATCGATGATGTGCTGGGCGGCCTCTCGCGGGGCGCGTCCTTTCTCTACTTCATGCCAGGAAAAGCCGTTGATCTGCAGACTTTCCCGATCGCTCTTTGCCCATGCTCCGATCGGCTGAGCGATGATCGTCTGGTATTCTTCCTGTAATTTGCCGGTTTGCAGGTCGACGATTTTGTAAGCGAGTTCGAGGATCTTATGGATCTGCGCATTTAAACCATTCGTTTCTGTATCGAGAAAAACGCCTAGCATGGCAACTCTCCCAAGAGAATTGTCTACCATAACAAGCTTCTTTGCGATTTGCAACCGGCTCAAGTAAATATTTTATCATGCGAGCCAGAATTTGTAGTCTCTGCTATACTTCCGGCCTTAAGAGAGAGCTATGTCTTTACCCCCGCAGAAATTTCGCGAAATCGTCTTTCAGATCCTCTTCAGTGCGGGATTCGAGCCGTACGGCTTGGATGAGACGGCCCTTATGCTGATGGGGGAATTGAAAGTGACGAAGCGAGCCGTGCGAGAGGCGAGCGAGCGGGCTTCCGAGGTCCTCGCCAAACTGGTCGAAATCGATAAAAAGATCAGCGACGCGTCTCACGAATATCAATTCGACCGGATTTCATCTGCTGAAAAATGCGCTTTGCGGCTCGGACTTTTTGAACTCCTTTACGACCCTTCCCTCCCGCCTAAGGTTGCGATTGCCGAAGCCATTCGGCTGACCCGCAAGTTCGGGACTCCCGAAAGCGGACATTTTGTGAACGCAATCCTGGATGCCGTGTATAAGCATGAGCTTGAATTGGCAGCGCCATCGGCGCCTAAGTGAATTTTCTACCTTCGGCATCGGCGGGCCTATCCGCTATTTCGCCGAAATCCACACCTCGGAGGAAATGAGGGAAGCCTTTGCTTTTTCCAAAGATCGCGCTATTCCTTTTTTCATTCTCGGCAAAGGTTCCAATTGCCTGTTCGACGATTCGGGATTCGATGGCTTAGTCCTCCTCAACCGGATCGATTTCTGCACATGGAATGACAATGAGGTAACAGCCGGAGCCGGAACCTCCTTTTCTCTTTTGGGCGTCCAATCGGCGAGGAAGGGACTGAGCGGTCTCGAGTTCGCCTCTGGAATTCCCGCAACCGTCGGCGGAGCGGTGTTCATGAACGCGGGGGCGAACGGCTCGGAAACCTGGGCTGCGCTCCGGTCGGTTGTTTATCTCGAGAGCAGCGGAAATCAAAGGACATTTACCAAAGAAGAACTGGTGTTTCGCTACCGTTTTTCCTCATTCCAAAAGATGCGCGGGGCCATCCTCTCCGCTTCTTTTCTTTTGCAGCCGAGATCTGACGCCCGTAAAACGCAACTCGCAATCATCGACCGGCGGATGAAAACGCAGCCCCTTAAAGAAAAGAGCGCAGGATGCATCTTTCGCAATCCGGGGCCTGCCAACAGCGCAGGCGCTCTGATCGAGCGCTGCGGCCTCAAGGGCTTTAAAGTCGGAGAAGCGGCCGTTTCAAAAATCCACGCCAATTTTATCGTGAACCTCGGAGGCGCGAGTTCGAAAGACATCGAGGCCTTGATCCAAATCATTCAGCAGCGAGTCGTCGAACAAACAGGCGTTCATTTAGAACCTGAAATCCAGATTGTACAGAATTTAAAACTGGCACTATAAAATGTTCCGCGCTGATCTCCACTGTCATTCGAGATGTTCCGACGGCTCCGACGCCCCTTTGCAACTGGTGCAAAAAGCCAAGAGCGCATCTCTGCAGGGTCTTTCGATCACCGATCACGATACTGCGGCTGCCTATACTCCCGAATTATTCGCTTTGGCTGAGGAGCTTTCGATCCGCATCTTGGCCGGAATCGAAATCTCTTCCGAATGGGAAGGGATCCCCGTCCATGTCCTGGGCTACGGATACGATCTTCGCTCCGCTTCATTCGCCGCCTTCCTGCAAGAGATCCAGAAGAGGCGGAAAGAGAGGAACCGCGCGATCTTGAAGAAGCTCTCGGATCTGAACTTGCAGATCGACGAAGAAGAACTGATCGGAGAAACGATCGGGCGCCCCCATTTCGCCGCGCTTTTAGTGAAGAAGGGCTATGTAGGTTCTATCCAGGAAGCCTTCGAGCGCTACCTGAAAGATGGCGCCGCCTGCTGGGCTTCCGGGTTCAAGTTTACTCCGGCGGAGGCGATCGAACAGATCCAGTCGGCAAATGGAAAAGCCATCCTCGCCCATCCCTATTTCTATAAGAAAGGCGCATTTCTCAAAAAGATCCTCGCCTGTCCCTTCGATGGGATCGAATGCCATTACGCGAACCTGCCAAAAGCGCTCGAACTGCCCTGGCTGAAACTGGCTGAGGAGCGAGGATGGATCGCCACCGGCGGTTCCGACTATCACGGAATATGCAAACCCCATATCTCGCTCGGCGCTTCCTGGGTTGGAGAGACGATCTTTAACGCCCTTATGTCATGACGTATCCGCAATTGATTCAAAAACTCCTCGCCTTCCCCGGGCGCGGCATCAAGACGTTCGAAGCTTTCCGCAGACTGGATCGGAAGCTCGGGGAACCCCATCGCGCATTCCGGTCTGTTCACGTAGGAGGCACGAATGGCAAAGGTTCCGTCTCCATGAAGATCGCTAGAGCGCTGAGCGCGGAAGGATACCGCGTCGGACTCTATACTTCCCCCCACATCTCCTCGGTGCGCGAGCGAATCGAGATTGACGGCGCAATGATTCCGGCTGCGGCGATTCTCCAACATCTTCCTCCCATTTTCGACTCTATCGAAGAGGAGCTCTCGTTTTTCGATCTGCTGACCGCGCTCGGGTTTACTTTTTTCCGCGCCTCGCAAATCGATTGGGCCGTCGTCGAGGTAGGTTTAGGAGGGAGACTCGATGCGACGAACGTGATCGATCCCGCCTTGAGCGTCATTACTTCGATCGGTTATGAGCATACGGAAATTTTGGGTCCTACCCTGGAGGCGATCGCGAAGGAAAAAGGGGGGATCGCCAAGAATGGG
>CAZVXG010000118.1:0-4195 GCA_964631635.1 uncultured bacterium
GTGAGTTAAGGCGTCGAGCGACTTGACGGCGCTCTCATCGTATTTTTTAGCCATAATTCAGCTCATAGCACGTTTCGATTATTTTTTGGCATTATCTATGCCGTGCGCAGGATGGTTTTTCGGCTTGAGGAAAAACAGGGAACGATATGCATTAGAGCCAGTTAAAAAACTGGCTCCAGATATTCAGATAATACGAAATCAATCTATTTTTGCGCGATGATGTAGTAGCTTGTCGTCACAAGCCCCATCCGGTCCGCTTCAACGAACGCCTGTCCATCTTTAGTCAGGCGATCGTAGAGTGCTTGAAAATGGGCAGGCAAAATTTTGCATCGCACAAGAAACTTGAGCAGCGCCGTCACACGAGTAAAAAATCGATCGGCCTTTTCAATGAGAGGCGCCTGGAACCCGCCGATACTCGGATTTTCGCTTTTCAGGATTTTGAACCCAGCTTTTTCCATTGCGCTGATACCTGCTTGTGGGGTGAGGGTGCCGATCGCTCCGATGAGCGGCTTGATCCGCTTCATCAAATCTGCGTGGTGAGGATTTTTTGGGTTATATTTGTCAAAACAGACCCACTCGAGACACCCTAATTTCCCACCTGGCTTGAGGAGGCGGTACAATTCGCGAAAGGATTTTTCCAAGTCTTTCGAATAGGTGAACACCTGGATTTCATAGATGGCATCAAAGGAACCGTCGGCAAAAGAATAGGGGATGTCGTTCAAATCCCCTTGCTGGAATCGACATTGCTTGGACAAGCCGTTCCCAAGGGCAAAGCGCCTTGCATTTTCCAGTTGATTCGGATCGAGGTTCATTCCTACGACTTCGGCGCCGGTAATCGATGCGATGTGGTTGACGACGCGGCCTCTCCCACAGCCGATATCCAACACTTTGCTTTCCTTGCCAATGCCGAGATCCTGGCTCATTTTCTTTTCGAAGAGCGCCTGATTTGCCATGATGCTAGCGGAAAGATCGAGCGCAGGAGGAATGTACATCTTTTCCACTTGGCCGACGGCGCAGAGATGATTGAGTACGGAATAATAATCGACTAGCTTTTTCTGAATTTCCTTGTAATAATCAATTCCCATTTCCCTGATCATTTCTTCTTCATTTATCCAATCGTGATCATAAATAGTGTAAGAATTGAGAAACGCGTCGACCTTTTCTGGAGGCAAGGTATATAAAGTTTTGAACGATTTCAAGATCGTCGATAATCGATAGACCCAAAATTGCAACTTGGACTGGATGCTGGCTTGCGGCATGGAAACTCCTTTATGACCCAATATGACCCAAACGGACGTTGTGTTTTTTATCAATTCGCCCAATTTTTTTCAAAGAAGTTTTAACGCTTCGGAGTGATCACAGGATAGGAAGGTGTGGCGATGAGCTGCTTCAGGTATGGGACCAGGGACCAACTGAGGATCGCAAGGGCAGCCGCAATCAAACCGTAGATCAAAAAGGCGTGCGCATAGATCGCCAAAGCGGCGGCAGGCGCCGCGTCCTTCGGGACAACCGAGAGGATCGCGAGCCCTCCCCCAATCGCAGAGGCCGCCGACTGAGTCAAAAACCAGACCCCCATCATCATGCCGACCAAATGGCTGGGAGAAAGGCGGGTGACCATTGCCAAACCGATTGGCGATAAAAGAAGTTCTCCGATTGTCTGGAGGAAATAACTGAGGATAAGCCACCAGGGAGACGCTTCCGCTCCATGGGATAAGAAGCGGACTCCCGCCCACAGGAATAGAAAACCCAGGGCCATAAAGAAAATCCCCAAGCTGAATTTCATAGGCGTGGTGGGATTCATCCTCTTTTGATCCAGCCAGACCCACAACTGGCTAAAGAACGGACTCAGAATGACGATGAAGAAAGGATTGAAGAACTGGGTAAATTCGGCATTGATCGTAAATCCCAGGAATTCTTTCGACATATTCCGGTCGGCAAAGAGCATCAGCGAGGTAAACGTCTGGTTGTAAATCGCCCAAAATCCAACGGAAATCAGGATCAGGATCAAACAGGCCCACAATTTCCTCCTCTGTTCCCGCCGTTCCTTGAATAGAAAGAAGAGGACGCTTCCGATGATCGCAAGCGAAGCGACAACGAGGATGACGTTTGCCTCTTTTGGAAAATGAAACATCGCGTGGAGCAGGGCGGCAGCGGCCAGGATGCCGAGAAAAAGAAGGCTGTAGAATCTCCAGGTTTTTCCTTGATGCAGAGGGCTGATGCTGGGCATTTTCCCTGTATTCCCCAGCTTTTTTCTCCCTAAAAGAAAGGTCGAGAGAGAGACCGCCATGCCGACCGCGGCGACCAGAAAGCCAGATCCCCAGCTATACGCTGCGACCAGAGCGCCTGCAAAGATGGGAGGGATCAGGGAGCCGATGTTGATCCCCATGTAGAAAATCGTAAATCCCCCATCGCGCCTCGGATCGTCGCCCTCATATAAATCTCCCACGATGCTCGAAACATTCGGCTTGAAAAACCCATTCCCGATAACGACGATGCTTAAGCCAAAAAAGAGGGCGCTCGAATGGGGGATCGCCATGACCGCATAGCCGATCGCAAGGAGAATTGCCCCTAAAACGATCGATTGCTGGAACCCGATAAAGCGGTCCGCAAGATATCCGCCAATGACAGGAGTTAAATAGAGCATGGAACTAAAAGCGCCGTACAGCAAATAGGATTTGGTATCGGAATATTCGAGTCCCTTGCTCATGTAGAGGATCAGGATCGTCTGCACCATGTAGAAGCCGAAACGCTCCCACAATTCGGTGAAGAAAAGTAAATAGAGTCCCTTTGGCTGACGCTTACGGTTCATGAACTTACCTTTCCGTCCTCGTATCGTATAGGGAAAAGTTTGATTTGTCAAAAAGTAAATTATTCAGACCCATGTTTTTTAATGCTTAGAACGAATATGCTATGCCTAATAAAAGAAAAAGAAAAATTGATGGAAAAGACCCCCTCCAGACTTTATGCCTGGGCCATTCAAAAGGCCAACTCTCCTAAAGCCTCTCTTTGGATCGGCCTCCTCTTTTTCCTCGAATTGGTCCTTTTCGTCCCGCTCGATACCATCCTTCTGTTCTTCTGCCTGCAGAACCGCTCGCGGATCTTTCTTTACGTAGGCATTGCCGCTGTCGCTTCCCTGGCAAGCGGCGTGATCGGATATCTAATGGGTCATTTCCTTTGGGATCTACTCGGCAGCTATATCGTTCCCTATCTGATCTCCACCTCTCAATTCGATCGCATTTCCACCCATTTCCAAGCCTATGAGAACTGGGCCGTCTTCTTTGGCGCCTTTTTCCCTTTCCCCTTGAAAGCCGTTAGCTTGATCGCTGGCGTCTTCCACCTCGGCGTTCTTCCCTTCGTCCTCTACCTGGCTGCCGCCCGATTCCTCCGATTCTTCCTCATCGGCAGCGCAATGGCCCTCTGGGGAGAAAAAGTGAAAGATTTCGTCGAGCGCCATTTCCATCGAATCCTGATGGTAGTCGGCGCCAAAGTCGCCGCCGCCCTTCTCTTCTTCTGGATCCTCGCCCGCTAGGGAGTGGTGCGTTGGGGAGCTAGTACCCAACCTTAAATGTTTTCACAAGAAAATGGCCTTAGATTTTTCTGCAGGGCAAAGCGCGGAAATCGAATCCAACTTCCAGAAAGTTAATGAGATCGAGCGCAATGCCATGCTGGAAAAGATAGGGTCAGATTCTCTGGAAAATTTTTAAGGTTGGGTACTAGGCTGCAGAAACACAAAAAGAAGCGAACCGGCCCGAAGGGATCGATTTGGTGTAGCCGGTCCAGGCCGTCAGTTCGTTCGGCCACAAAGTGGCCGAACTTAGAGCCAAGGCCCTTTTGAAAAATCAGTGACGGTGGCCACGGTGGTAATGGCCATGGTGATGGCCGTACCAACCGTTGTAACCGCGGTAATAGCCATTGCGATAGCGCCAGCTATTGTACTGCCATTCGTTGTCAAACCAGACCCCATAATAGGAACCGGGACCTGACCAAACAACGATCTGGACATTCGGATTATCGTTGTAATAGCCCCCATCCACGTCTACGCCGGCCCTCACCATAGGGTGGAGAGCTGGAAGAAGGGAAAGAGCGATAAAAGCGACTAGGAATGAAAACTTGCTCATACTTCGCATCCTATGAAAAATCAGCGATGGTGGCCACCGCCGCCATGACCACCGCCATGACCACCTCTATGGCCACC
>CAZVXG010000119.1:0-4186 GCA_964631635.1 uncultured bacterium
CAGGAAGCGGCTTATAACCGCCTCGTGCTCCTTTTCGATCTCGGCCGCTACGAACAGATCGTGTCTGGCAAAGAGGCGTTCCTGGCCGCTGTTCCCGATGACCGGAAAGGGATGGCCCACCTTTTTTTCGGGCGCAGCCTGCTCGCATTGAAAAATTTTAACGAAGCAATTGTCGATCTCCAAGCTTATCTCATCGGGCAGCCCGATTCGGAACCGGCGCTCATCTGCTTGATGGAGGCGGCCTACCAATTGGACGATCTCAAAATCCTCGACAACGCTCTTGCAAAACTCTCCGAGAATCCGCAGGCTGGCTCTCAAATCATCAAAGGGCGCCTTTCCCGCGTTTTACTGTTGAAAAAATCGGGAGATGTTGCAGAGGCTCTCAAAGAACTGGAGACGATCCTCGCGACTTCTCCCGATTGTCCTGAACGGACTCGGGCAGCGTTCGAAAGGATCGATTTGGAATATCAGGCCGGCTCTTGGAACCCCTGCAGAGAAAAAGCCCGCGCGTTCCTCGAGCAGTACCCTACCCATGAACTAGCTCCGTTCGCCTGGCGCTGCTTCGCCTCTTCTTCAGGCCGGTTAGCCAGAGAAAATCCAGAGGATTCCTCTTTGGCCGAACAGTTCGCAAGCGACCTGGTTGCGCTGCTCCAACACAAGGAATTATTTCCATCCTCCGAACATTCCGATTGGCAATTTTTCCTGGCAAAAACCCTTCACGGCTTGGGGAGGCTCGAAGAAGCCATCGCTCTCCTTCGCCTCCTTGTGGATGACGGCTCTCCTTTCCCTCAAGAAGCGAATGCCTATTTGCTTCTGGCGGTTTGCCATCGCGACTTGGGAGCCGACCTAGCCGCCTTTTGCCTGAATGCAGAAAAAGCGATCGAGAAAAATGCCGATCTATTGGAATTGAACTCCCTTTATATTTCCCTATTCAATGCCTATTTAAACCTGTCCAAGACAGCCCCTCAACTGATAGAAAGAGCGGCCGAGTATTTATTTCGAGCATTCGAGCGGCAAGCTGAAATCGCTAAAGAAAATATCCTCTGGCTTGGGGACTGGTATTTATCTCAGTTTGAACAGAAGTTAACTCCCCTGGCTGCACAGCGGGCGGAGCTTGCGTTCTCTTCCCTGTCAGGGGAGGCCGCCATCTATAAACTCGGGAGGATCTATGCGCTGACGGGACGGGTTGAAATGCAAATTGCCCTCATGGAAAACCAGACGGCTATTTATGCGGCTGCCCCCACAGATCCATGGATCTGGAGAAATGAGACGCAGCTTCTGCTGGCTGAAGGATATGCGGCCATCGGCAAAGAGGAAGAAGCGATCGCCCTTTTCGATCGGATCATCGATGATCGTTCGACCATACCCTCTGAAGCGATTGTGAAAGCCAGGCTCGAACGGGCCCGTCTCCAGGCAAAGCGCCTCCAAAGGGGAGAGCAAGGCGAAACGGAGAGAATCCGGATCGCATCCCAATTGAAAGATCTGATCCTTCAAAGACGGCTTGCGAACGAACCCTTGCATCTGGAAGCTGCGCTCGAATATGTGGATCTCCAGGGCAGCAGCGAGAAAAAAAGGCTCGCTCTGTTAGAAAAAATCAAGGCGGATTTTGAAAGCTCCGAGGATCTCTTAGCGCAGGACTATCAGCAAGCGCGCTCGAAACTACAGGAAAAAAATCAGATTTACGAAGGGTATATGCAGTTGATCCACGCGGAAATCTTGTTTGCAAAATCGCATCTTGCCACCGATGTTTCGGAACAAAAAGAGTTGCAAGCAAAAGCAAAAGATCTTTTGCTGCAAATTAAAAAGGAGAAAGCCCATCCTCTGCTATTAAACCGGGCTTTATCGGTCGATGCTCCACCATCTGAGTAAAAGAAAAATTTTTGCGGTGTGCGTTGCTGCATCGCTCTGTTCGCATATCGTCTCGCTGCTTTTGCTGCAAAGACACTCTCTTTGGTACTCTTCTCAGCGCCCCCTTGCAGAGAAATCCTTTCAACTGGCCGAGATAGAAAAAATAGAGAAAAATCAATTCTTAAAAGAATCGTTCGACGATCGTTTTTCGGCGCTTCGCGCGGAAACCGCCTCCGACCCCATTCCAGAAACTGCATCTTTTGCATTTAAACAGCTTCCGATGACCCAACCGATCGCAATGCCTCAGGAACCGCCCATCCCTTTTCTATCTTCCCCCCACTTTCCAGGCAACGAGCTCGCTGCCGCGCCCCAAAACCTCTCTTTCCCTCTGCCTGGCATTGAGCAGATCAACCTGTTCGAACACTTGCCTAAAGATTTGATTGTTCCTTCTCCTCTCTTGCCAGCAGCATCGCTGGCGGCGGAGCCTTCTTTGCATCCTACGACCCGATTCGTCCTGGAGACCCCTCCGCACCCTCGCCAGCAACAGGCCCCGCTCCCAAATCTTGCATACGCCCCAGTTCTTCTTTCTTTCCCGCTCAGTGAAAACAGAACGGAACCCAAATTCTTAAAGCCAGCTTCCTTCCCTCATCTTCCCGACCTTCCTACGCTCGAAGATTTGGAAACGGTCTCCTATTCCGATTATTTCGATGCCGAAATCATCTTTTCGCCATTGGAAAATGAAGAGGGGTATCTCTTCGCTTTGACCCTAATTCCCCATCCCGATCTCGATCTCCCAAAAATTCGGCAGCATTATTCCTTCTTGATCGACCGCTCGAATTCGATCCAAAAAGAACGGTTGGCAGCCGTAAAAACCGCAGTTCTGAAAGCAATCGCCGAATTGGATCTGGAAGATAGTTTCAATATCATTGCCTTCGACAGCAAAATTGACAAATTCTCTCCCGCTCCTATTCCAGCCGCCGCTACTGCTATTCGCGGAGGATCGAATTTTCTCGAACAAATTCAGTTGGGTAGTTTTTTTTCTCCTGCAAATCTCTATAAGCCGCTGTTTCTCACAGTCCCATCCACCGACGATGACCTGCATACCGTTATCTTGCTTACAGATGGAGAATCGCTCAGCAAAAAAACGGCGCAAAGAGAGCTCGCAATGGGATGGACTGGATACAATCAGGGTCGCGTTTCCCTATTTGCGATTGGAGTAGGCGGAGATTCTCATTTAGCAACACTGGATGCGGCGACGGCTTTTAATCGAGGCAAGATCCTTTATGCGCCGACAAAGCGAGGCATCAAGCGCAAGCTGTTAAAATTGATGAAGACGATCTCTCATCCGATCGCAAAGAACCTATCCGCTCGAGGGATCAGTCGATCTTCGCAAAGCACTATTGTCCTTTATCCGCAAGCGCATGCCGCCCCTCATCTTTATCTGAACGAGCCCTATGTGATTCTCGGCACTGCGAAAAGCCTCGATCCTTTCATTCTTTTTGTACAAGGAAGGATTAAAAACAGGTGGCTCAATATCAAGAAACCGATTTCATTTGCGAGCGCCAAAAAAGGAGCCGCATCGCTCAAAGCGCAATGGTCTCTCCAGCGCTCCTATCGCCTCTATGAGCAATATCTCTACGATCTGAATCCGTCGCATCTCGCCGAGGCGCGCGCCCTCTTAGAACCTCATGATCTCAAGGTAGCGTTCCAGTGACTTTGCGCATCATTGGAGGTCAATTCAAAGGCCGCCTTCTCAAAACACCTAAAGGTTCTTCGACCAGACCTACGCAAGGCATGCTCCGCGAATCGGTCTTCAATATTTGCCAAAACACAATCAAAGGAAGCCGATTTCTCGACCTTTTTGCCGGAAGCGGCGCGATGGGATTCGAAGCCCTGAGCCGCGGCGCGGCGCACGTCACCGTTGTCGAACACAACCGCAATGCGATTTCCTCGATCCGGGAAAATATTGCCTCTCTGCAAGTCTCCTCCCAAATCTCCCTGATGACTTGCAGCGCCGGGGCCGCTTTGCAGCATCTGGCCTCCCCGTTCGATATCGTATACGTCGATCCTCCCTATGACATTCCCGCCGCCCCGCTCGTCGAAGCGCTGCTTTCGCGCGAGCTGCTCTCTCTCGGCGCCATCGTCTTTATTGAAGAAAGAAACCGCAGCCAGGCCACAGCTCCAACCTTCGTTGGACTCGCCTGGATCGACAGCCGGCGCTTCGGGGAAGCCCTTTTGCACCAGTATCGGTCAATCTGAATCAGCCTTGGCCATCTCGAGAGTTTGATAGTAGCGCATCAAGTCGCGGGCGCGAGCGGCGTCTTCGAACCGAAGCTCC
>CAZVXG010000120.1:0-4178 GCA_964631635.1 uncultured bacterium
ACTGGTCAAGTACGTAAGCGATATCCTCGACATTTTCTTTATTTGCGATCAGCGTATCGAAGTTATCTTGCGTCAAGAGATTGGCCTTCTTCAAGCTGTCAAACCACCAAGGAGCATGTTTGACATTTTCTTCACTTGCGACAAGCGCAGCGAGGTTCCTTGGGATCAAGAGATTGGGAGCGGCCTCGTTTAAGGCTCTAAGTCCCCAGGCAACCGTCAAGGCATTCGCTCCGCTTGCGACAAGCGCATCGCGGTTCTCTGGGCTCAAGAGATCGGGGTCAGCCTCATTTAAGGCTCTAAATCCCCAAGCAACCGCCAAGGCATTCGCTCCGCTTGCGACAAGCGCTTCGAAGATATCTTGCGTCAAGAGGTTGGGGTCGGCCTCGCTTAAAGCTCTAAGTCCCCGCTCAATATTCTGGGCATTCGCTCCGCTTGCGATCAGCGCATTGAAGTTTTCTTGCGTCAAGAGGTTGGGGTCGGCCTCGCTTAAGGTTCTAAGTCCAAAACCAACATCTTCGGCATTCTTTCCACTTGCGATCAGCGCATTGAGGTTTTCTTGCGTCAAGAGGATGGGGTTGACCTCGCTTAAGACTCTAAGTCCCACATCAACATCCTCGGCATTCGCTCCACCTGCGAGCAGCGCATTGAGATTCTCTTGCGTCAAGAGATTAGGGTATTGCTGTAGTAAGGCAGCAAATCTCTGAGTGTCCATGTCATTCGGGGAGAATGAACTCGCGTATTTTGATCCTGTAATAGCGCTCATTTAGATTACCTCGTTATTCAAAAAATTCATACAGATAAAGGATCTTTCCGATCTTTGATAAGTAAAGTATTAGAGCATTTCATTTTTTTTTGTAAAAGAGACATATGCATGTTCAAGGTCAAAGTTTAGCGGGGAGGGTGGCTCTGGAAATATTTGGCGGGCTATTGTGCGCAGCGCCGCAATTGTTCGCAGTTGAAAAATTTTAGAAACTCAAGTATCCTATTTGCCAAAAAATCGGAAAACTCAATGAGCTCCTTACCCGGGATTGGGTCTTCCATCCCTCCTTTATCACAAAATCCTGCAGAAATGCCTCAGGGCAGCCGGACAATCCCTCTTTTCCAACCACCGCGCCTCTTGAGCCAGGCAACCTTAGAAAAAAAAGACGTTGCGTCCGCTGCCTCTTTTCCTTCTCTTTCAGCTCTCAAAGAGCGCATCTCTCTGCTCTTCTCTTCCCGCTGGCCGTTTTTGAAATCCTTGGCCGCTTCGGCTCCTTTGCCTACCGATCCCGACCTCATCATCAAACGGCTTAAAAACGGCCTGACCTACTATGTGCGCCCCAATGCCTATCCCCATCCTCAGAAAGCGGCTCTTCGCCTGATCGTTCGCACAGGCCATCTCAACGAGACGAAGGGGGAGCGTGGCTATGCCCATATGGTGGAGCACCTCACACAGGTGGAGACAGCCCACTTTGCCCCGCGGGCAATCGACCGCTACTTCGATTCTTTAGGAGTGAGCTGGGGCGGAGACAACAACGCGTACACGAGTGCCCTGGAAACCGTGTATATTCTCGAAATCCCTCTGGATAATCCCGAGACGCTGGACAAGACGCTCTACATTTTAAGCGAAGTCGCCCAGCAGGCAACTCTATCCGATGAGATGATCGAAACAGAGCGGGCCGTCGTGATCGACGAGCTCAAACAGAGAAGAGGCAGCTCCTTTCGCTACTGCAAAAACATCTGGCAGTATCTTCTGAAGGGCACTCCCTATCCCCAACTGCTCGAAAGAGACGAAGAAATCCGCTCCATAGAGCAGTGTACGCCGCAAGGCATCCGCGATTTTTACAAGCGCTGGTATCAGCCACAGAATATGGCTCTTGTCGCCGTCGGTGATTTCGATCCTAAGCAAGCAGAGTCTTTGATCAAAAAACATTTCGGCAAACTCTGCCCTTCACCGACTCCTGCCAAAATCCCCTCCTATCGCCCCGCTTCCCATGAGGAGACAAGGTTCTCCTGTTTTTCCGATCCGGAATGGACGCATAGCATCGCGCAGATTTATTACAAGCTGCCTTGCTCCAAAAAGACGGGCCATGTCGATGCAAAAGGGATCAAGCGCTCTCTCATCCACGATCTTGCCACCCGCATGCTCAACGCCCGCTTTGATGAGATCGAGGAGAGAGAATCTTCGCCCTTTCTCGAAGCCGGCGCATCCAAGCAGGAACTGATCCGCGACTGCACCTATTTCCACTGCAGTGCGAAGTCGCAGGGAGGCGCTCTGCCGGCGGCACTGAAGCAGCTGCTGCTGGAGATCAAGCGCATCCTGCAACATGGTTTCACCGAACAGGAATTGGAAAAAGTCAAACAGCGCCTGACGACCCATTTGGAACACGCTCTTCTGGAAAAAGATAAAACGAGCGGCCTCCTCGAGTCCTGCAAGAACCACTTTCTGGAGCAAATCCCTCTTCTGAGCCGCGGCAAATTCCTCGAAACGATGATCCGCCTCTGCCCAACGATTACCTTGAAGGAAGTCAATCAATGGATTGCTTCCGTTTTTAGTGAGAAGGATCGTTTGATCGTCGCATCGTTTCCGGAAAAAGCGGGTCTTCCTCCTCTCGAGGAAGCCGACCTCCGGAGCCTCGTAGAAGAGACGCAGGCAGAAGCGGTGGATCCCTACGTTTACACCTCGCAGGAAGGCTCTTTGCTCCCAAAGCCTCCTTCGCCTGGCGCTATCGCGGACATCAAACGCCATGAAAAGTCCCAGGTCACGGAATTTCTGCTTGAAAATGGCTGCAGAATTTTTTTCAAGCCCACCTCCTTTGAAAAAGACTACTTTGCCATCCACGCCCAGGCGATCCACGGCATCCGCGATCTTCCCCTCTATGAGCAGACCGCTGCAAAATTCGCCGATGATTTTTATGCCAGGTGCGGCCTGGGAGACTTCGATCTGACGGGCCTGAGGAAAATCCTGAATGAAAAAACCGTCGCCATTTATACGCGGCTTGGACCCTACCTCACGAAGATCCAGACCGTGAGTGGCAAGAAAGATCTGGAGACCGCATTCCAGGCGGTGCATCTTCTCTTCACCAACCCGGGCTACAGCAAAGCCGCTTTCGAGAAGGCGCTGAAAGAGAAGGGGGAATACCTTCGTAACCGCCCTCTCAATCCCAAAAACCTGTTGACCGATGCCATCATCGCAGTGAATACCGAGGACCACCCGGAGATGCGGCCTCTTCAGCTCGAGGATCTCAAGCAGGTAGATTTTGCAACGACAAAACGGCTGCACCAGCAGGCATTTTCCCATCCTGCAGACTTTTCCATGGTCATCGTAGGCAATGTGGAAGAGGATGTTGTGAAAGAGTACATCGAGCGTTATCTCGCAAGCCTTCCCCAAGAGGAACAGGCAGAGATAAAGCGCACTTACACACCCATTCCTTTCCCTCCCGGCGTGACCCGCAAAGAAGTCTATGCCGGCAAGGAATCGGCCTGCACCTCTCTCTTGACCTTTCCCGCACCCATTCTCGATTCGAAGAGCGCAAGACGGTTTGCAATCTGGAGCTGCGCACTCGTCCAAGCGCGTCTGCAGGATGTGTTGAGAAAGCAGATGGGAAAGACCTATACTCCAACGTGTTTATTTCTCCCTTCGCCCATCCCCGCTCTCAATCCGATCGATCCTTCTGAAACGCTGATCAGTATCTCTTGCGATCCGAATCATCTCAAGAAAGTGGAGGAGGCGCTATTTCGAGAGATCGCCTCTTTGCAAAAAGAGGGTCCTGGCGAAGAGGAGATGAAGAGCGCAAAAACGCAGTTCTTGCTGCAGCGGCGCCAGTTTCTCAATACCAATTCGGGATGGCTGAACACGCTTGCAGCCGATGCTCTCTGGAAGCAAGAGCCCGATGACTTCGATCGGTACCAAGAGGACCTCAGCGCCTTCGACAAAGAGACAGCAAGAGAGTACCTACGGCAGATCTTCCCGCCCCACAACTACACCATCGTCACCCTCTATCCGGAAAAGAAAGAGTAAAGGCTGTCCCCATAAATTTTGAAAGTCAAAAAAACTTCGGTCAGCTTCTCATAGAGGAGCTGGCTGAACTCGGGTTAATTGATTACAACGGCAATGGGAGCGCTTTCATTGCCAAAAGTGTCGAAAGCCGTTACGTAATAAGTCGTCGACACCCCTTTCCGTATGTTGTGATCCTCAT
>CAZVXG010000121.1:0-4134 GCA_964631635.1 uncultured bacterium
TATTTGAAAAAAAATGGTCCCCCGATGCATCAGCGCAACGGGCTTATGCAGCAGCCCTACCTTTGTGCAATCGGGAGAGGAAGAAGCGGAGCGAAGATTCATAGACAAAACCCAGGAAGATTGCATCAAGTATGAACTTCCTAAGCCACTGTGATCTCTTTGCAGAGATAGACGTTTTGGATGGTATTTAAGATTTGAATCCCCTCTTTCATCGGCTTCTGAAAGGCTTTGCGCCCAGAGATCAGGCCCATGCCTCCAGCCCGCTTATTGACGACCGCGGTCATCGCAGCTTCATGGAGGTCGTTTTTACCGGACGGGCCTCCGGAATTGATGAGTCCGATCCGCCCCATGTAGCCATTGATGACCTGGTATCGGGTCAAGTCGATCGGATGAGGGCCAGATAGACTCGTGTACATCTGCTCGGAGAATTTCCCGAATTTGATCGCTTTGAATCCACCGTCGCAGACGGGAAGTTTTTGTTTGACGATATCGGCTTGGATCGTTGCGCCAAGATGGTTTCCCTGGCCAGTCAGGTCTGCCGCTTCATGATAATCCTTATCCGCTTTGAATGCGCTGTTGCGCAAGTAGCACCATAGGACTGTTGCCATGCCGAGCTCATGAGCTACAGCAAAAGCCTGACTCACTTCCTGGATCTGCCGCCGGCTTGCGATCGACCCAAAATAGATCGTCGCGCCGACTGCGGCGCAACCCATATCGTTGGCTTGTCTCATTGTGGCAAACAAGGTCTGATCGTAAATATTAGGATAGGAAAGGAGCTCATTGTGGTTGAATTTCAATAGAAAAGGGATCTTATGCGCATATTTGCGAGCGAGGATTCCCAACACGCCAAGGGTGGAGGCGACGGCATTGCATCCCCCTTCGATCGCCAGTTTGACGATCTGCTCCGGATCGAAATAGCCAGGATTCGGTGCGAACGAGGCCCCCGCCCCATGCTCGACACCCTGATCGACTGGGAGGATGGAAAGATAGCCAGTTCCTCCAAGCCTTCCGTGCGAGAAGAGAGATTGAAGGTTGCGCAACACCCGTATGTTCCGGTCGCTGGATCCAAAAATTCGGTCTACCCAATCAGGGCCGGGAAGATGGAGTTTCTCTTTGGCCACCGTTTTACAACTGTGCTTCAAGAGGGAATCTGCGTCGGCGCCAAGGAGCGATTGTATTTCCGAATAGCTCATGGGTCCACTTTACATGGATGGGCGATTTTCTCCAAATAACCGAGTTCGAGTGAAGATGAGCGCTTGCAAAAATGATGGCATCCCGATTAAAATATACGATCATCTTTGCGCCACCGGGAAAAAAAGGCCGCGGCCTGAAGAGATTAACGGGTGAAAAATGAGGATATTTAAATGAGCGCCATTACAGGATCAGGATATGGGAGAAACCTGAGCGCAATCTTTCCGAATCCCGTCGATGATCCCGTTGATGCTCCTATCGATGATCCCGTCGATGCTCGGATATTAGAGCCAGATTCCGACCTCTTGACAACGAACAACATCAATACGCCGATCGCAGGTGGAGTTAATACCGAAGATACCGCTGATGGACTTGCCATAAATAATGCCGGCTCCGACCTTTTGACGCCACTCGACTTCGACTTCTTCGATCTTTTTTTCGATGAAAATCTTTCAGGAAACAAAGAGCCCATTCTTAGTCTCGACGACCCGTTCCCAGATGACATCGCCCAAACGTCACTCGACGACCCGTTCCCAGATGACATCGCCCCAACGTCACTCGACGACCCGTTCTTCCCAGATGATGACAGCGCCCAAACGTCACGCAACGCCCCGTTCTCAGATGACATCGAAGCGTCATTTGATGAATCTATAAAATCATTAGTTACAAAGAAAGGGCATCCCGATGAACTGGCACAGACCGCTTCTACAGCAGCAATAGATGATGCAGAAGGTGTACCATCATCTTTGTGCAACCAAGGGAAAAAAAGGCCGCGTCCTGAAGACTAATGGGGAAACTTGAGGCCGGAATACCCTCTCCTAAAGAACGATCAGCCTCTATCTCTTTTTCTTTTTTTTAGGTATGTTTGCACCTGATTTACGTGCTGTATTCAAAGCGATCGCAATCGCTTGTTTTTGAGGTTTGCCTGCCTCTATTTCCGTGCGGATATTTTCTGAGATTATTTTTCTAGAGGTTCCTTTCTTGAGCGGCATAAAAATCCTTCAGTAAGCCATTGAATCCCTTAAGTAAGCGATCAGAAAAATTAAAACAACTGAAATCTTCTCCTGAAGACTTGATCTATTTGATTAGGAAGTATAAATGCAAAAATAGTCTCAATAAGAGGAAACTATGTTGACCTGGGCTGTTATTTTCTTGATCGTCGCACTGATCGCAGGAATTTTCGGATTTAGAGGGGTCGAAGGCGTTGCTATGCAAATCGCTAAGATTCTATTCTTTATATTTATAGTTCTCTTTATTATTTCCTTAATTTTGGGTTTAACCGTAAGGATAAATAATAACACAAACGAGATGTACATCGAAAGCACGAAATAATTGACCTTGCTTCCACAATGATGGAACTGGCACCGCGGTCTTTTTTGAAATACCCTGCCTGCCTCGCTGGTTAAAAATTTTCAGCGGGAGTTGCCGATCGCTTTCCATTGGTCGATGAATGTGCCGAGATCCTCTTCGGTATGCGCAGCAGAGATCTGTACGCGAATCTCATCGCGCCCCTTCGGGACGACGGGATAGTTGATATTGGTCACCAAAATCCCCCTCTCGAAAAGCCCATCTCTGAACATGGCTGTTTTCTTTGCGTCTCCAAGCAGGATCGGCTGAATGGGATGGGTCGAGTGCGCCGCGAACACACCGCCCGCTTTTTGCATCTCCTTTTGAAAGCGCTCGCGGTTGCGCTCAAGCGTCGCCAGCAGCGTTTTCCCTGCGCCTGTTTGCACAAGTTCCAGGGAGGCCAAAGCCGCTGCAGCCGTCCCTGGAGAAATGGAATTGGAATAGATGTAGGTCGCAGCGGACTCGCGCAGATAGTCGATGACCGTTTGGTCCGCAGCGACATAGCCACCATCCGCTCCAAAAGCTTTTCCCAATGTGCCGACGAGGAGATCGGCTTTCGTATGAAAGGCCTCTTCCACGCCACGGCCTGTTTTGCCAAAAGCTCCCACGCCATGGGCGTCGTCTACAACGAGCCAAATCCCCTCTTCGTAGTGGGCGTCATGAGCGTCGATCACCTGGCGCATCTTTTTCAGGTCCTGCGCTTCTCCGAGCATGGAGAAGATGCCGTCTGTGACGACGATGGCGCGCTGAAAAACGCCCCTTTGCGCGGAAAGGATGCGGTCCAGGTCCTGTAAATCCAGATGTTTGAAAAGAAACCGCTGCTCTTTTGGCAAGTTGGCGACGCGGATTCCATCGATGATGCTCCGATGGTTCAGGGCGTCGGAGATGGCCATCGTATTGCCGCTTACCAAAGAATCGGCCGCTTGTCCTTTGATGAGGCAAAATAGCACCGCAAGATTGGCCGCAAAGGCGCTCGAAAAAACAATCGCGTCGTCCCGTCCATGAAAGGCGGCAATCGCCCGCTCCAAATCTCGATGCACTTTGAGCGTTCCGGAGATGAAGCGGACAGCTCCCGGGCCTGTGCCAAATTCTTCAGATGCGGCCTGCTCGGCAGCTTTGAGGCTGGGATGGAAACGCAATCCGAGATAGTCGTTCGAGTTGAAGACGCGATAGGGTTTTCCCTCGATCAGCGCTCGGGGAGAGCGGTCTTTGGTGAAGCCTTCGATCACCTTTTCAAAGCGTTTGGCGCTCTTCGCTTCTCCGATGCGAGCGAGTTCTTTATGAAGCGTTTCGACGAATTGCTTTTTACCCATGGAGTTTTCTCTTGATTTGTTCGTACATGACAGCGGTGAGTTTTTTCAGGTCATAGGATGGAGACCAGCCCCAATCTTTGCGCGCTTGCGAATCGTCGATGGAACGGGGCCAGGAGTCGGCGATCTTCTGGCGGCTATCGGGCTGATATTCGCAAGTAAAACGGGGATTATGGCGCTTGATCTCAGCGACGAGATCTTCCGGGGCAAATTGAATCGCCGTGAAATTATAGCTCGTGCGGACCGAGATTTTTTCCTTCGGGGCTTCCATGAGATCGATGGTGCC
>CAZVXG010000122.1:0-4099 GCA_964631635.1 uncultured bacterium
CGTCGACGATCGGCTGATGTTCATCTTTATGCGATTCCCAATCGGCGCGCGTTTTGTCCAGTTGCTCTCGCAACTGCTTTTCAGTATCGCGAAGCCCCGCTGCCTTCTCATATTCCTGGCGGCCGATAGCTTCTTCTTTTGCCAAGCGCGCTTCCTCGATTTGCGTTTCGAATTGGGAGAGATGGGAAGGTTGATGCATGATGGCGATCCGCGCTTTCGCACCCGCTTCATCGAGCAGATCGATCGCCTTATCTGGTAGGAACCGGCCCGACAAATAGCGGTCCGACATGATTACGGCCGCCTTCACCGCCGCGTCGGTATAGACGCATTTATGATGCTCTTCGTATTTGGGTTTGAGTCCCATCAAGATCGCGACGCTCTCCTCCACGCTCGGAGGATGGACGATGATCTTTTGAAAACGGCGCTCTAAGGCGGGATCTTTTTCGATGTGTTTTCGATATTCATCTAAAGTCGTGGCCCCGATGCACTGGATTTCTCCGCGCGATAGTGCGGGTTTCAAGATATTCGACGCGTCGATCGCCCCCTCGGCTGCCCCGGCCCCGACGATCGTATGGATCTCGTCGATGAACAGGAGGATATTGCCGTTCTTCTTGATTTCATCCATGACGGCTTTGATCCGCTCTTCGAATTGGCCGCGGTATTTCGTTCCGGCGATCATCAAGGTCAAATCGAGCGAGATCAGTTTCTTCTTGCGCAAGTTGTCGGGAACATCGCCGCGGACGATCGCATGCGCGAGCCCTTCGACGATCGCGGTCTTGCCAACCCCCGCCTCTCCGATCAGCACCGGATTGTTCTTCCTGCGGCGGCAGAGAATGAGGATCAGCCGCTCCACTTCATCCCGCCGTCCGATCACCGGATCCATTTTCCCTTCGCGGCATAACTCGGTCAAATCGTGGCCATAGGCGCGAAGAGCGGGCATCTTGTCAACACCGCTCTGAGCCCTCTCTTGCTGGGATCTTTGGGCGCCTGGAGGATTGGAGGGATGCGCATTGGTTCCTCCCATCGGGGGAAGCTGGAGGTTGAACGTCTCGAGTTCTTTCAGGACCTCTTTCCGCACCTCTTTTAAGTTGACGTTCAGATTTTCAAGGACTTGCGCCGCAACGCCATCCGTTTGGCGCAGCAGGGCGAGCAGCAAGTGTTCCGTCCCTACGTAATTGTGGTTGAGATTCGCCGCTTCCTCATTCGCAAATTCAAAGACTTTTTTTACTTTTCCAGTGAGGGCGGGATCTCCATAGACCTGGATCTCAGGACCGAACCCGACGATTTTTTCGATTTCAGCGCGCACCGCGTCGTAATCGAGGTTCATGTTCCTGAGAACATTTACGGCGATTCCCTGGCCCAGTTTCATCAGTCCCAGGAGGACGTGCTCTGTCCCCAGGTAGTTATGATTCAGCCGCTGCGCCTCTTTTTTGGCAAGCTTGATGACCTGTTTGGCCCGGTTCGTGAATTTATCGAACATAAATCCTCATTCTTCTATTCTACCATTTCCTGGGCGGAATTTCAATTTTCTCTCGACGCCCCCCATTCCGATGGGTATCATAAAGAACTATCTAATAAGTTTTATCCGTATGAATCCGCAAGGAAAATTTTTATGTTTCGCATCCTCGATACGGGAGTCGCTGCAGCTGTTGAGAATATGACACTCGACGGCCAGCTCCTCGATAGGCTCGATCCAGCGGGGGAGCCGATCCTTCATTTCTATCGTTGGGACGGTCCTGCGGCGACTTTTGGGCATTTCATCCAGCCGCAAAAGCATCTCGATCTCGAAAAAGCGGCAAAGCGCCGCGTCGAGCTGGCCAGGAGGCCGACGGGCGGGGGGATCGTATTCCATATTTGGGACCTGGCCTTTTCTTTCTTGATGCCGTCCGGGCATCCTGCCTTTTCTCTCAATACGCTCGACAACTATCGATTTGTGAACGGAGTCGTTTTAGCAGCCGTATCCGATCTCTTCGGCTTAAGAGAACGCGCCTCTCTCATCCCTGAAAGCTTCCCCTCTTTGAGCAGAGGTTGCCAGGATTTCTGCATGGCTAAGCCGACCCGGTATGACGTCGTTTGCAAAGGGATGAAGATCGCCGGCGCGGCGCAGCGGAAGACAAAGCAGGGGTACCTGCACCAGGGGACTATCTCGCTCGCTTCCCCCCACTCTTCCCTTTTGCGGGATGTGCTCAGGCCGGAAACAGCAATCCTCGATGCGATGGCCAGCTACACCTTTGCGCCTCTGGGGATTTGCTGCAGCCCAGCCCTGCTGGAGGAGGCGCGCCGAAACATCCAGCACCAGCTGGTTGAAAAATTTACCGAGCGGATCATGCATCCGCCAGATCCTTTCCTTCAGAAGTCGCCTCTAGTTCTTCTCCCCGTGATGGACTGATAAAAAGATATGGAAAAATTGTAAGGCCCTGCTTTACACTCATCCCATTATGTCCAAGCCAAAAACGGTCATTACTCCAAAAACGGCCATTTCCCCAACCCGCGCCGAAAACTATCCCGAGTGGTATCAGAGCGTCGTGAAGGCCGCTGATATGGCCGAACACTCGCCAGTGCGCGGCTGCATGGTGATCAAGCCCTGGGGTTATTCGATCTGGGAGAACATCCAACGGGGTTTAGATGAGAAATTCAAAGAGACGGGGCATTCGAACGCCTATTTTCCGCTCTTCATCCCTTTGAGCTACTTTGAGAAAGAGGCCCAGCACATCGAGGGGTTTGCAAAAGAATGCGCCGTCGTCACGCATCACCGGCTCGAAAAGAACGCGGGCGGGAAGCTCGTTCCCGCAGGGGAACTCGAAGAGCCGCTCATCGTAAGGCCAACCTCGGAAATGATCATCGGGCATACGTTTGCCAAATGGGTCGAGTCGTATCGCGATCTTCCTCTTCTGATCAACCAATGGTGCAATGTCGTCCGTTGGGAAATGAGGACCCGGATGTTTCTCAGAACGACGGAATTCCTCTGGCAAGAGGGGCACACGGTCCACGCTACGCAGGCCGAGGCCGAAGAAGAGACTTTGAAGATGCTTCAAGTCTATACCGATTTTACCCATCAGACGCTCGCTATCCCATTCATTCGCGGAGAAAAAACCCCGTCGGAGCGCTTTCCAGGCGCCCTCCAAACTTATACGATCGAAGGGATGATGCAGGACCGGAAGGCGATTCAGGGAGGAACTGCTCATTTTCTCGGACAGAATTTCGCTCGTGCTTGCGGCATCCAGTTTCAAAGCGTCAGCGGCCAGCGGGAATTCGGATGGACGACTTCCTGGGGTATGACGACTCGAATGATCGGCGGCCTGATCATGACCCATAGCGACGACGACGGCCTCGTCCTGCCGCCTCGCATCGCGCCGGCTCATCTAGTCATCGTCCCCATTATCCATAGCGCTGAGACGCGAGGCGCAGTGATTGAGTATTGCGAACAGCTGGCACAATCTCTCCGCAGCCTCCATTATGGAGGCGTGCCATTGAAAGTCATCGTGGACGCGCGCGATCTGCGCGGCGGGGAGAAGAATTGGTCCTGGATCAAGAAAGGGGTCCCCTTGCGGCTCGAAATCGGACCGAGGGAGATAGAGGCTGAGCAGTTCCATGTGGCAAGACGGGACAAGCCCCACAAAGAAACGGTTCCCGTCCGCCGCGGCGAGATCTCTACCCGTATCCCCATATTGCTCGATGAAATCCAAAACCATCTCTACAAAAAAGCGACTGCATTCCGCGACCAGCATACGGTGAACATCGACAAAAAGGGCGATTTTACCGACTTCTTTGCAGACAAAGGGGATGAGATCCATGGAGGATTCGCCCTTTGTCATTGGAACGGAGATCCGGCGATCGAGGCCAAGGTCAAAGAGGAACTCAACGTCACCATCCGCTGCATTCCTCTCGATGAAAGCGCGGAGCCGGGGCATTGCCTCTTCACGAATCAGAAGAGTCCCCGTCGCGTTCTATTTGCCAAAGCGTATTGAGGCTCAAGGGGGCGGCCGGGGGACATGTCCCCGCATGTCTAAAGTAACCGCCTATTCCTATTCTTCATTCATTATCTGTATATTTAACGCTTTCTTTGGAGCCGCTCGATCCTCTCTTCCAGAGGAGGATG
>CAZVXG010000123.1:0-4084 GCA_964631635.1 uncultured bacterium
TTGGCATAGCATAATCGATGACATTGCCAGCCACTTTGCCAAGAACGCGGGCAAAACTTCCTTTTTCCCCCATACAGATGGCGCTTGTATTCGGATGCTCGCGGGCGAAGAGGAGCATCCTCAGCGCGTCGTTTGCCGACCTGGCCATCGCCGCTATCTTGCAACTAAAAGGAGCATACTGGGACATAGACTGGTAAATCTCTTCGAGGTCATCCGGAGTGCGCTCGAAATTGTGGTAGGAGAGGACGAAGCGCGTCGCGGGATGGTTTTTTAGCGTCTGTTCGAGAAAGGATGGGCGCAGTTCGGCCTCCAGGTCAAAATAGGGGGGCTTGAGAGAGAGCAGTTGTTGGATCGCCTGCTGCCGCTCTTCCTCGGAGAGAGAGAATTTCCCACCTTGCGACGCTTTACGCAGCGTGAGCATAACGGGACAAGGTGCATTCCGTAGAAAATCAGAGACCGCCGCTAAATCCCAATGGGGGCATAAATCGAGCCGCAATTCAACCCCATCTATTTGTTTATGGAGAGATTGCGGAATATTTGGAGCGTTTAACGATAAAAATAACATGACGACCCGTTTTCAAATCTGGTTAGAATAGGCTTATAAGGAATACAAACATGCTGATCAAAATCAAAAAATCAGTTAAGGCTGGCGATATACACTCCCTAGATCTTCTGAAGGGCCGCCGCGATCAGCCGCCCTAAATCGCTCTCGTCTTTCTTCTCGGCAAGCGCAGCTTGCACCGCTTTCTGTGCATCCAGAGGATTATAACCCAAATTCATCAGCGCGTTCATCGCGTCGCCCGTCAGGGTAGCCGCCAGAGGCGCCGCTTGCCCCTTTCCCTTGATCTTGTCCCGCATTTCCACGACGAGCCGCTCGGCAGTTTTTTTCCCGATTCCGGGGATCTTGCTCAGGATCCGGATGTCGGCGGCAGCGATCGCTCTTTGGAACGGGCCGATTTCCATATGGCCGATGATCGCAACGGCGGTCTTAGGGCCGATGCCGGAAAGGCCGATCAGGATTTCGAACAGATCCCGTTCCTCTTTTGCCAGGAAAGCGTAGAGGGTATGGGAGTCCTCGCGCACGACTTGCGAAAGGAAGAGATGGACGGACGATTCGAGGGGCCCCAGCCGCGTATAGGTGTTGAGGGGAATCGTCAGCCGATAGGAGATGCCGCCTGCCTCGACGATGGCTTTGAGCGGTTCTTTTTCTTTCAGGGAGCCTTTGATCGCTTCGTACATGGGAACCTCAGGTTATGCGCGCAGCAGATAGCGAGGGCGAGAGCGTCGGCCGCGTCTTCCGGCTGCGGAAGGTGGGGAAGTTGCAATAGCATTTGGATCATCTTCTGGACTTGGAATTTGCTAGCCTGTCCTTTCCCTACGACGGCGAGCTTCGCTTTTTTAGGGGTGTACTCATACACGGGAATATTTTTTCTCGCCGCGGCCAAAAAAACCATCCCCTTAGCCATTCCGAGCTTGATCGCGCTCTGGGCGTTTTTCATCACGAACTGGGATTCGACGGCGATCGCCGAGGGAGCGTGGCGCTCGATGAGCGCTTCGACGCCTTCGAAGATGATTTTATACCGCTGTTCTAAAGAGAGTTCGAGAGGAGGGCGGATGCAGCCAAAATCGAGCGGTTCAGCCGGTGCGCGCAGGACGCCGTATCCGGTGATGCGCGTGCCTGGATCGATCCCAAGAATGATGTCCATCCTCTAGAAAGTAGAGGATCCCTGTTTGCAGATCAAGTTATACTCGAGTATACTGGCTTTTATGCAGCAGCCGCAGAATATTTTGGTGAGGATGCCGAATTGGATCGGAGATCTGGTTATGGCGACGCCTATCCTGACCGATCTGCGGAGCGCCTTTCCCAAGGCCTCGATCACTGCGATGTGCCGTACGCCGACCTGCGAGTTGCTGCAAGAAGACGCTGGGATCGACGAGCTTTTTTGTTTCACCAAATTGTCGAACAATTTTCTTCGGCGCGAGCAACGCGATATCGTCGCGAAGATCGAACGGGGGAAATTCGATACGGCCGTGCTGCTCGCCAACTCATTTTCTTCCGCATGGTGGTGCTGGGAAGCAAAGATTCCCCGGCGGATCGGCTATCCGGGTCATTTCAGGAGATTTCTCCTCACCGATAGAGTGTCTTGGCCCAAAGAGAAGATGCATCAGGTCGATCTTTATAAAAGGCTTTTAGAGCCGCTCGGCGTTCAAAAGTCCAAGACCGCACCCCGCCTTTTCGTATCCGACAGGGAAGTGAGCGAATCGAAGGAGCTTTTAGTGCAGCAGGGATATACAAAAGGGCAAACATTGATCGGGATCAATCCGGGCGCTGCCTACGGATCGGCTAAATGCTGGCCTCCCGAGCGGTTCCGCGCCCTCGCATTGGAGCTGTTGCGGGAAGGCTTTGTCGTGTTTTTCGGCGACGCCTCCACATTTTCCCTGGTGAAAGAGATCTGTAAAGGACTGCCCGAACGGGTGATGAACCTCGCAGGCGTGACCTCTCTCAGGGAACTTGCCTGCATCATCAAGGATTGCGATCTGCTCATCACGAACGATAGCGGCCCGATGCACATCGCAGCCGCGTTCGGAGTGCCGTTGATCGCGCTATTCGGTTCTACTGACCATGAAGCGACAGGCCCTTACGGCAAGCCGGAAGCAGTGGTCAATAAGCGGGTTTCCTGCTCTCCCTGTTTTAAGCGGGTTTGTCCGATCGATTTCCGCTGTATGAAGGAAATCAGCGTGGAAGAAGTGGTGGAAATGGCCCGAAATCAGCTAGCAACCAGGCGCCCGAACAGGTGAGCCAATTGCAAAACTCAACGCCTGCCAAAATCGCCCTTTTGTCTGCCTGGTTAGTGAGGAAGCGCCGTGTTTAGGACGATTTCGCGGTTTTTTTTCCCGAATCCTCTCGATTGGATGCTGAAAAAGACGGTGAAAAAAGGGGGAGTGGGAATCCTGATCGGATGGAATCGGGGCCTCGGCGATATCGCGCTGGGCCTTTACGCGATCGTCCATCGGATCAGGGAAAAGATCCCGGATGCAGAGATCACTTTTCTGACCCGGGAGAATTTACGGGACGGGTTTTCGATGATCGAAGGTGTGCGCGTCCTCGTCGCTTCCGATTGGAAACGGGGGCAAAAAATCGATCTGCAGGAAGCGCTCCGCAACCTTGGGATCGATCCGTTGAGCTTCGATCTCATTTTGGCAAAGCCCAGCCCAACCGATTGGGTCCGCTGGCAACAGGGGACGCTCATTCCCCGCTTGAAGTGGGATCTGATCCATGAGCTATTGTGGAAATCGTTTGGCTTAAGCGAGGAATTCACCTATATCGGCGTCCACCCGGTCGCCGAAACGGACCATGGCTTATGGCGCAATTGGCCGTATGAGCGATGGATGCAGCTGTTCGACCGGTTGGAAAAGTTGAAACGGGTCAGAGTGCTGCTCTTCGGATATGGGCCGGAGCCCAGGTTTCCTCATTCCAATCTCATCGATTTGCGAGGGAAGACGACTTTGTTCGAACTTCTCTCGATCATCAAGAACCGCTGTCAGGCGGTCGTTCTGCCCGATTCAGGGATTCTCTCGATCCTCTACTATCTCGATGCGAGTTTTTCCATCAGGATCGTCTCTCTTTGGGCCGATCCGGATCAAGGAATTTTGAAACAGGGGGTCTTTTCTCCGAATCCGCAATTGCGCCATTGCCCCCTGATCGGCGCGCGCCGCGATCTTTCCTCCGTATCAGCGCAAGAGGTCATGAACCGCCTGTTTCCCCTTCAACCCTTGCGGCAATGTCGAAAAGCGATCGATGTCTCCCTTGGCTCAATAGAGAGGACGGGAGTGATTTTGTTGGCCGGAGGACAGGGAAGCCGGCTCGGTATGAAAGGTCCCAAGGGGCTCTTTCCTGTGGGAAAGAAGAGTCTGTTCGAGTGGATCTGCGAAAAAGTCCCTCCCGAACTGCCGATCGCCGTTATGACCTCCCCCCTGAACCATGCAGACACCGTCTCGTTTTTTGAAAAGCAGAGAAATTTTGGACGGGAGATCCATTTTTTCCAACAAGAACTTCTCCCTTTGCGCAATGAGAAAATGGAAC
>CAZVXG010000124.1:0-4032 GCA_964631635.1 uncultured bacterium
GAGTGAACCCGCTACCACCTCAAGGTAGTGCGTCTGCCAGTTTCGCCACTTTCGCGTTCGAAATGAAGGAACAAGGATAATGAAATCAAACACTTCTCGACAAGTGCAAACAATTATTTACTCGAAGCGTACTCCCTGATCCAGGCATCGGAAGACAGGGGCTTTCCGGTCACATGAGCGACCAGTTCGCTCCAGCTCATCCGATTGCCCGGGGAAAAGAGCTTTTCCTGCAGAAAATGGCCCGCTTTCTCTGAGGAGAGGGCCTCCGATCCGGCTCGATTGACCAATTCTTCCTGAATCGCAGAAGCGAACATCTCTCCAAGGAGGTAGCTGAAATAATAAACAGGGGCAAGCCCAATGTGATATTTGGCCGCCCAATCCCATTTCCCTTCCCGGTTTTGAGGCGGGCGAATCTTCTGATACTTCTCGACGAGCTGCCACCATAAGGCGTTGAGATCCTGGGATGGGTTTTTATAAAGCTGGCTTTCAAATGCCGTCATCACGAGTACCCAGCGGCTGAAGATCAGCTGGCGCCGGCGGAGGCTGAGATCCGCGCGCTTGCGCAGTGATTCCTTATCGGGAGAAGTTCCGATCAGACTGCCCAGGGAATCGTATCGATAGGCTTGCCGGCCTGCGATGAGCGCCATCGCCTCGGTGGAAATCATATGAGGCGGCTCGCGGAGAAGCCAAGGCAAATTCGGATCGAAACCGAGTTCGTAGACGGCGTGTCCCAGTTCATGAAGCACCGTTTCGAGCCATTTCAGAGAATCTTTAACATTATTGAGGGTGCGGACATCCCCGGTGCGATCGATATGGATGCAGAAGGCGTGCTGGTTCTTGCCGGGACGTTCATACAGATCGCTTCGGGCAAGAATGGCTGCCGCGTCCATTCCCATTCTCTTATAAAAGTCTGCGCTGACCTTTGAAATATCGACTCCGGCCACCAACTGGTCGAGCTCGCTGGCATCGAGAGGGTCTTCCTGGCCGAAGGGTTCGGCCCACGCCCAAGGTCCAAGAGCTGATAGAGAAACGGCAAAATTTTTCGCTTGGGTCTGTTCGATCTCGCGGATGATCTCCCCGTAGGCTTGATCCGATTTCCTAGCGAGGTCGTCCAAGGTCTTGAGGAGCCAGTTGGGATCGACCTCCTGAAGATCGAGTTGCATTTGAAAATAATCGGGATAGCCCAAAGCGACAGCCTCCTGATTGCGCAAATCGACGAGCGCGAGAATTTGCGGAGCCAGCACTTCTCCAATCCGTTTCGAGGCCTCCCAAGCCGATTGTCTTTTGCTGGGATCCCGTTCATTTTTCAGGCGTTCGCGGATGTCGTTTTCGGTCGCTTTCTGTCCATCGAGATCGGGGCGGAAGGTAGCGTAACTCATAGAAAGCGCGGCCTCCTTTTGCGCGATTTGTTCCAAAAGATCTTTAGGGATTTGATTTTGCTTAAAGGCCCTGATGAGGACGTTGAGCTGCCGCTTCAGAAGAGGGTCGGCCAGCAGAGGATCCTGTTCCCACCCGAGGAGTTTCTGATAGGTATCGCCGTCATTGAACAATAAGCGGAGTTCCGTATCGAGATCGGCCTTAAGATCGGCGGCGTCAACGGATCCTGTCGTCTCCAAGATCCAGAGAGCTTTGTTGAGCTGCTTCGATTTTCGCGATACCTCTGGAATGAAATCGCGCAGGAATGTTTGAAATGGATGCATTTTTTTTCTTGTCATAGATGGATCCCAATGTTGCTGTGGATAAAAAGATATACATACACAAAAGAAAGCACAAACCATTATCATCGGCCGTGTGAAGCGCATTTTTCTCCTAAGCATTAAACTCTACCGAGCCGCAGTGAGCCCCTTTCTGGGACACTGCTGCCGTTTTTTCCCTACTTGTTCGGAATACGCCCTGGAAGCTGTGGAAAAACATGGGGCTTGGCAGGGAGCTTGGCTTAGCCTTCGCAGGCTCATCAAATGCCATCCTTTTCACTGCGGCGGTTCCGATCCGGTTCCTTGAAAAGCGTCTCAAGGGATGCGGAGCGTCATACCGGGGAAAAGGCGCTCTTTTTCTATGGCATTCGCTTCGATTAAATCCTCAACTTTTACTTTATAGAGCCGACTGATTTTCCAAAGGTTATCCCCTTCCTTGACGACGTGCTCGCGAAGAGGCATTGATTTCAGCGAGACGGGGAGCTTGGGGGAGGAGGCTGTCTGTGTGGGCGCAAACCGAGCTGCCGTCGCCTGCAGATCGAGAGGGACCGGAATCTCCTCCCCCGCATAGGCATAAAGCCTTTCTGCTGCGGCCCGCAAAATGGCGTCGCTTCTGGGAGAACGGAGGAGGTCGATGCAGAAATGCTCCGATTCCGCCGTTTTCTCTTTGAGCAGTTCCAGTAAGGATCCGATCCCGGCATCCTCGAGCCGAGTCTTGGCGAAAACAAAATCGGTCTGAAGTAAAAGCTGGGCGGCAGTAGGAGAGCGATATCCTAGATAGCTCAAGAGTAGCGAGCGCCGTTTTTCCACAGAGAGTTCGAGAACCTGGGCTTGTTCGCTGGCAAACCGTTCCGCTAAGTCAAGCGGCCCTTCGCAAATGAGATCGAGGAGAAGGGCATTTTCCTGCGCAGCTTCGGTTTTCTGGAAAAGGAGCTGCAGAGCATGGAATTCAGGGGTGACGAAAAAAGCCTCGGCCAGGCTTGCGTCGCGCGTATTTTTCGGCCATTTTTTCAAAAGCTGGAAAAGCCCTTTGGATGTGAGAGGCCATTTCTCTTGATAGGCGAAGCGGATGATCGCCTCGTATTGTTCCTCGTTCAAGCCCGGATACAGCTCGATTTCCTGATCGGAGGTTAGAGAAATCAAGCGGCGCTGGACCGGAGAAAAGCCGAGGGCTCGTTCCAGGTTGAACTGATGGGAAGCAACCAGTGAAGAAAGGGCGAGATCCCGTTTTGCATAGCCCTCTTCCACCGGATCCTTATTCGTCAGGTAAGCGACCAGTTCTGGAAAAGAAAGCTTTGACATCGCCAGAAGGAGCTGCCGGTTAGCCGGCTGCGGGCGATCGGCGCTACCCTTTGCCGGAGCAGCTACAACGGGGATTCGGGACTCTTCAAAAGCAGAAAAAATAAAGGCTGCAAGGAGGCCGACATTCAAAGCTCCGCTGAAAATCAGGGATATCGTTAAAATCCGAAATTTATTCACCCATCTCCCGTCTTCCATATACCTCCTTATGACCTGCCAGGAAAAAATATAGATTTTCAGAAAATTTGGGAAGTAGCAAAATTCCCCTTATGAAACTTCCATTTTCTTTGATTCAATCTTTTATTGACCTCGATTTGCAGCCCTCCCAAATCGCAGACACCCTGACTTTACTCGGAATCGAAGTAGATCGGATCATTGCAGGAGAAGATCCAATCTTCGAGATCTCCTTAACCCCGAACCTGGGCCATTGCATGAGCGCTCTCGGAATAGCCAGGGAATTGTCAGCCGCTTTGCAAAAACCAATCCGCAGAACCTCGGTTTCTTTGACAGAAACCGAAAAAAGCGAACTGGGTAAAAAGCTGAAAATCGAGATCCCAGATCCTCAACTTTGCCCCCGTTACCTATGCCGGCTCATCGAAGGCGTTCAAATTGGCCCTTCTCCTTCCTGGCTGCAAAAACAGCTCATTGCTTGCGGCTTGCGCCCGATCTGCAATGCAGTCGATATCGCAAACTATATTATGCTGAAAGTAGGACAGCCTCTCCATATTTTTGATTATGATAAAATCGAAGGCCGCATCCTGCGGGTTGCCGCTTCGGACGCCCCGCAGAAATTCTTGGGGCTGGACGACATAGAGCGCGATGTTCCCGCTGGAACGCTCTTCATCTCCGATGAACGCCGCCCGCTTGCCATCGCTGGAATTCTCGGAAGCGCAGACAGCGCGGCGAGCATCCAAACCAGGAATGTTTTGATCGAAGCCGCTGTCTTCGATCCTGCTAGCATCCGAAAAACGTCGAGAAGCCTCGAATTGCGCACAGACAGCGCGCAGCGCTTCGAAAAGGGAATCGACCCCAACGGCCT
>CAZVXG010000125.1:0-4016 GCA_964631635.1 uncultured bacterium
CCACTGGCGCCCGCATCAAAGGGACGAATGGGAAGTCGCAAGGCGTCATCCCCTTCCTAAAAGTCGCAAACGACACGGCTGTAGCTGTAAATCAAGGGGGTAAGAGAAAGGGCGCAATGTGCGCATATCTGGAAACCTGGCATCTCGATATCGAGGACTTTCTCGAGCTGCGGAAGAACACCGGCGATGAACGGAGGCGCACCCACGACATGAATACGGCGAACTGGATCCCCGACCTATTCATAAAACGGGTCCGCGAAGGAGGCATGTGGACGCTCTTCAGCCCAAGCGATGTGCCCGATCTGCACGATCTTTACGGAAGCGCTTTTGAAAAACGATATGCGGAATATGAAAACCAGGCGGAAACGGGAAAGCTCAAGCTCCATAAGAAAATAGAGGCGATCCAACTGTGGCGCAAGATGTTGAGCATGCTCTTCGAAACAGGCCATCCCTGGATCACGTTCAAAGATCCGTCCAATATCCGTTCTCCGCAAGATCATGTCGGCGTCGTCCATTCTTCGAACCTCTGCACGGAAATTCTCCTCAACACTTCGCCTGAGGAAACGGCCGTCTGCAACCTGGGTTCGATCAACCTGGTGAAGCATACGACGGAAAAAGGGCTCGATGAAAAACGGCTCAGCCAAACCGTGCGTACCGCGATCCGGATGCTCGACAATGTGATCGATATCAATTTTTATCCGACTGCCGAAGCGAGAAATGCCAATCTCCGCCATCGCCCCGTCGGACTCGGGATCATGGGATACCAAGACGCCCTTTATATTCAGAACATCAGCTATGCCAGCCACCCGTCTGTCAAGTTCGCCGATAAGAGTATGGAGATGATCTCCTACTATGCGATTCTCGCCTCCACGGAGTTGGCGCAAGAAAGAGGCGCCTATCCGACCTATAAAGGATCGAAGTGGGACCGGGGATTGCTGCCGATCGATACGCTCGACGTCCTGGAAAAAGAACGAGGCGTCAAGGTCGACATCGACCGCTCCGTCAGTATGGACTGGTCCCTTATCCGCGCTGCCGTGAAAACTCATGGTATGCGCAACTCTAATACGATGGCGATCGCTCCCACCGCGACCATCGGCAATATCACGGGAGTGATCCCCGCTAATGAACCGGTCTACAAGCACCTCTTCGTTAAATCGAATCTTTCGGGAGAATTCACCGTCGTCAATCCTTATCTCGTCGATAAATTGAAATCTTTGTCCCTGTGGGATGAAGAAATGATCGACGATTTGAAGTACTTCGATGGGACGATCAAGGAGATTGAGCGGATCCCGGCACAAGTCAAGCAGCTCTTCCTGACCGCCTTCGAGGTCGAACCCGAATGGATCATCGAATGCGCAGCCAGACGCCAGAAATGGATCGATATGGGCCAATCGCTCAACCTCTATCTCGCAGAACCGAGCGGCAAAAAGCTGCATCAGATGTACATGCTCGCCTGGGAAAAAGGATTGAAGACGACCTATTATCTCCGATCGCTCGGAGCCACTCAAATCGAGAAATCGACCGTGGACATCAATAAACGCGGCCTGCAGCCTCGCTGGATGAAGAACAAATCGGCCTCGAGCAACGTCGAAGTTGTGCGGGATGAAGAAAAACCTAAAGCGTGCGACCTGGGCGAAGCCTGTGAAAGCTGCCAATAAAGAGAGATTTATGTCAAAACAACAACCCGCATCTGCTCCGTCCGGAGTCGCAAAACGGGTCAATGTCGCTGAGAAGCGGTTGATCAACTGCCATGCCGTCGACGTCAATCAGCTCATGCCCCTCAAATACAAGTGGGCATGGGAACACTACCTCAATGGCTGCGCCAATCATTGGATGCCCAACGAAGTCCCGATGGGAAAGGACATCGAACTTTGGAAGTCGAATCAGCTAACGGTCGATGAGCGGCGCGTCATCATGCGCAATCTCGGCTTCTTCTCGACCGCTGAAAGCTTGGTCGGCAACAATATCGTCTTAGCAATTTTCCGCTACGTGACAAACCCGGAAGCGCGCCAATTTCTCCTCCGGCAAAGCTTTGAAGAGGCGATCCATACGCACGCTTTCCTTTACATCGTCGAATCGCTCACTCTCGATCATGGCGAAGTATTCAACATGTACAATGAGATCAATTCGATCCATGACAAAGATAAGTTCGAAATGCAGATCACCGAAGAGGTGCTGAAGCCTAATTTCTCCACCGCCACCTTTGAAGGAGCTCAAAAATTCCTGGAAAACCTGATCGGCTACTACATCGTCATGGAAGGGATCTTCTTCTACAGCGGTTTTGCTATGATCCTCTCCTTCCTGCGCCAAAATAAGATGGTAGGAGTCGGCGAGCAGTTCCAATACATCCTGCGCGATGAGACGGTCCACTTGAATTTCGGCATCGATCTGATCAATGGAATCAAAGAAGAAAATCCGAATCTTTGGACTCCTAAATTCCAACAAACGATTGTCGATATGCTCAAACAAGCGGTTGAACTTGAAATTCTCTATGCGGAAGATTGCCTACCGCGCGGCATCCTCGGTCTAACCGCTTCCATGTTCCGCGATTACGTCCAGTACATCGCCGATCGGAGGTTCGAGCGGATTGGCCTCAAGGCCATCTATAAGTCAAAAAACCCATTCTCTTGGATGAGCGAGGCGATTGATCTGGGGAAAGAAAAGAATTTCTTCGAGACTCGCGTGACTGAGTATCAGTCTTCATCGAATCTCACATGGTCGTAATTATCTCCCCCCTAGCTAGGGGGGAGAAAGGCGACTTCTTTGTTACCGAGGATCTTGTCCATCAGTCGGTGTTGGCAGGCTGGTTACCTCATCGTCGGATTCAGACGAAACCGCTTGAACGGATGGGGCTGCATAAGCAAAATTCACAGCCAGAATAGCCAGGAAAAAAAGTTTTAGTTTTTGCATAAAACACTCCTTTTTATTTGGTTTAATGGATTGAGCAGTCCATCCTACCGCAATATGAAATTTTTCTGCAAATTTTCCGCAAAAGAAAACTACTATCCCGCTGTGCAAATAGGTGGCAACAAATGACGCAGCGAGGCTGCCTGGGGACCCCGAAAACGCATCGTTTTTGGGCCGCGGCATTGCCCCCCAGGTCGAAGCGAAGCGGTTCGACCGACGAGAGGGGCAATAGCCGAAGGCTCCTATGCCCGAGGACTGCGGAAACTTGATAAAAGGTCCGGGGGACCTTTTTTAATCGGCAAAATCCGTTGCGCATTTCTAAATCTTATTTTTGATAAATGGTATAATATGCTAAACGAGAATAACTTGATTCTTATTTATATTAAACAAATTCAGTTTATATTATAATAAAGTCAGGGCCATTGTTTTGGTAATCGAGGGATAATGGACAACTTATATAAAAAACCAGAAATTCCTGATTTCGGAAACCCAAATGTTCAAAAAGCCTTTGTCAACGAGGCTCACTCGATCGCAGAACTCCTCCAGAAAGAGATCGAAGTCAATAAGAACGAGCAAGTTCTACTCGAGAAGCGGATCCAGATGATGCAGGAGTTCAGCAATGATCTCCCAGCGAGCGATCCTCAATACAGCATGCTGCTCGCGTCGATCCAAATGGATCGGATCGAAATAGATGAGCTCAAACTCCGAGAAACGATCCTGGTTCAGGAACTAACTGAAATGTATTGAAATCAGTTAGTTGTACGCAACTTGAGTAATAAATAGATTTTTTATATAATAAGGAAAGAGGTAGGAGGAATTTCTATGTCGAAGCGCACACGCCGAAAAACAAAAGTGAAAAAGATCGCTCGCAAAAAAACGTCGCGGCGTAAGACAGCGAAAAGAAAATCCTCCGGTAAGCTCGCGTCCCAGAGCGCGGCGATCGATAAAAACAGAAAAGCCCATTGGATGGCTTACAAAGAATTACACAGCAAGGCCGATAAGGCTTGGCTTAAGCTCCGCTCCGACGTCCAGCGGAAAGCCGATCCGAAAGTGCTCTTGAAAGACCGCAATGACTTGGCTCTCATTTTAGGCGAATGCAACTACATGAC
>CAZVXG010000126.1:0-4002 GCA_964631635.1 uncultured bacterium
CGCTTATTGCAAGTGATCGCGCGCTTCGGTCAAGGCGCCCCTCAGCATGACGACGTGACACTACTCGCAATGCGCGTGTTGGAATCGGAATCGATCAGATAAACCCGAATAGTTTTTTTGCATTGTTTGAGGTAGCGCTGGCCACTTCCTCAACTGCGATCCCCTTGGCATCGGCGATGCATTGGGCGGTTTCAGGAAGGAAGGCGGGTTCATTTGGTTTCCCTCGATGGCTTTGGGGCGCGAGATAGGGCGTATCGGTTTCGATCAGGAGCTGGGGAAGAGGAACGAGTTTCGCCACTTCCCTCAAGAGCTCGCTCTTTTTGAAAGTGACGATCCCGCTCAACGATAAGTGCCACCCCCTTCTCAGTACCCCATCGGCCTCTGCGGCCGATCCTGTAAAGCAATGGAGGACTGCAGGCCCTTTGTATTCGGCATCAGCCAGGGAAAACAAGTCGGAAAAAGCATCGCGGCAATGGAAGATAACGGGGAGGCGGACAGCGGCTGCGAGATGAAGATAGCGCTTCAGAAATCGTTTCTGAATATCCTTCGGAACATGTTCGCCATGATAATCGAGCCCGGTTTCTCCGATGGCTGAGAGTTTGCCCGCCCGAGCTGCGGCTTCAAAAATTGGAAAGGCAGTTTCCCCTTCCTTCCCTACATCATGCGGGGTCGTCGCGCCGGCGTTCTTGATAAAGGATCTTTCGGCAGCCAGGACGAGACCTGCGCGAAGGGTATCCGGGCAGGTGCAGATATTGAGCATGTGCGAGACGCCGGCTGCCGCAGCCCGTTGCAAGATGACGTCTAAGCGAGCCAAGACCTCAGGAGAGGCGAGGTGCGCATGGGAATCGATGAAAGTCATCCCATTGACTGCTCCCTTTTTAACATTGACAATAGCATATGTTCCAGATATTTTTCCCAGTCATGAAACACACGATCAATATATTGCTCGAAACAACCAAAAATCAGTGCCTGAAGTTTTTGAGCTTCAGGATGCCTTTCTCTCTGCCTGTAATCAGACCGTTCCTCCTGCTGTCGAACATCGCTGTTGGAATCGAGCAAAACACCCGGTCTAAACCAAGAGGACATGGATGAAGCGATCACCCTATAAGAAATTACTTCTCGCGGTGTCTTTAACGTACGCCATTCTATTGAGACTGGCTCTATTTGCAGAAGTACCTCAATATTATTGTACTGCTGCAAATGCGCCTTATTATACTAAATTACTCAATTTAATCGGCAGTCTTCATAAGACGAATTACGAAAATATCAAAGAAATCGCCGTATTCGATTTAGGATTGAGTCAAGAGATGATCGACCACTTAAACTCCATGCAAAAAGTGAAAGTTTACAAAATCACAGCAGATCATACCAAGCTATCATTGACTACTTTTCCTCGATTAGGCTGGTATTCTTGGAAACCGGTCGTTATTCATGAATCTTTAGACCTGTTTCCTTACGTGCTTTGGATTGATGCAGGGTCCACGGTTTTGCAACCAATCGGTGACCTTTTTGAATACATCGTGAAAACAGGATATTTTGTATGTACAATTGGTGATAATAAGGAACACCCGGAATATCCCGTTGGGTGGGGAACCACAACTTTTGTAAAAAAAAAATTTCAACTCGATACATCTGCATATGCTTGGATTTTATCCAAAGAATCCCCGACGAGTGCAATCGTTGGAGCTACAAAAACAGCACCTTTTATGCAAGAGTGGTACGAATTAACCAAAGACATTCGATTTTTTGCTGATGATGGATCGGCTCCTGGAATAGGTCGTCATGATCAAATTGTATTAAGCATATTGAGCTATCAGAAAGGATTGAACATCCATCATCAGGATTGGTCGCAACAAGAACCAATGCTCTTACCTATCAATGGAAAAGACATTCCATTTTATATTACCTGGCATTCAGATTCAGTGTGTAAGAAAACATGTATTTATAGCTCAAGAAACGATTTGCGCCATTATAACACTCACTTGAATTCTATTCGTTACCGCGCTAAAAAGGCGGGCCTTCAATAAAGCCTTCGCCTTTAGCGAAGGTTGTTTACACCAGAGGTCCTTGACTTTTAGGTTTCTTTAGAATATCCATAGAGGTAAATTCGAAGCAAATCCATGGTATTCGCTGCTGGCAATCCGTTCGTATCTGCCTACTTCCAATCCGATTTGTTCGGGAAAGGGATTTTTTTAGGACTCTTTATCCTTTCGGTGGCATCGTGGTGGATATTGTTGCACAAGAGCTGGCTCTACTTCAATATGCGGCGCCTTTCCGTGGAATTTAAAGAACTCTTTTCCGAAAAAGATCCGCTGGGATTGCAATGGAATCGGCCCATGAAGGGGAAAATGCTGGAGATCCCCCATCCTCTTTTCGAAATCTACAAAGCGATGAAACAAAATGCGCTGCAGGTGATCAGCAGGAACCATTTCTTCGCGCCTGGTCAAGAGACGCACCTTTCCGAGGCCGATCTGGGATTGATCGAATCGCAAGTGCATGCTGCAACAGTAAAGCAATCGAAGAAATTGGAAAAACACCTCTTTATTCTTTCCACAGTTGTGACGCTGGCTCCTTTTTTGGGGCTATTGGGAACGGTTTGGGGGATTCTTGTGACCTTTTCCCAACTGCAGGGAAAAGGACACGCAGCGGCGAGCAATACCGCGATGTTATCGGGCCTATCCCTTGCTCTGGCCACGACGGTGCTCGGACTGGTGGTGGCTATCCCGGCGCTCGTCGGCTATAATTATCTGAGAAACGCAGGACGCGAATACCGGCGCGACATGGAGGACTTCTCCCACCTCCTTTTGACTTCGGTCGAGCTCAATTACCGGAAGCCCGAACGAACCTGTCCAAATAAAGATGTAGATTCCCATGCGAAACCGCCAACTTCCTTCGTCTGACGAGGATCTGCTCGACGAACCCCTCGTCAACCTCACCCCGCTAATCGATGTGGTGTTCGTGGTGCTGATCGCTTTTATGCTAATCGCCCCTATTCTCGATATCGATTCCGTGCTGCTTGCACCGAGCGGGCAAACATGTAAAAAAGAATCTCCTCCCATTCAAGACAGCCCGCTTGCTATTTCGATCCACGCCGACAATACGGTCTGGTTCCAGGGAAAGCGAGTCAGCTTACAAGAACTCGAAAAATTCCTCATGCTCGAAAAAAAACGGCGTCCGTCAGAATCGCCGCAGGTGCTCCCTGACGCCCGCTCCCATTTCGAAACTTACCAACAGGTGAAAAACGTATTGGAAGTTTGCGGTTTCGAGCAAATGGACATTCTTCTCAGGCCCTCGTGAAATGGTTTTGCTCATTGTCCCGCTCCAGACAACTCGCCCTCGCCGTTTTGGGCCTCCATCTAGCTGCGATCGCCGCGCTCTCGATGAACCATCTCCTGACCAGCCGTCTACAACCAAAGAGATCGATAGGAGTGAGAACGGTGGCCATGCACCGAACAGAACTTCCATCTGCGCCTATTTCTTCGACACGGACGCTCTCCTCTCCCACCGCCCAAGTCAAACCGGCCGTTAAGAAGGAAAAGAGCGTTGCAAAGCCAGAGCCGAAGAAAGCCTCTTCTAAAGCTAACGGCAAGGAAGCGTCGCAGATCGATGAAGGAATCTTGAAACAACTCTCGGAGAGTTTCAATGCACTGACCACGCCGACGCAGCAGTCACTCCCGAATTTTGCGGTCTCTCTTCCTTCGGCGATTGTCACAAAAGCGGCGATCGATCCAGCCTCTGCTTCCAATGCTCCATCTTATGGAGATGCCTTTACTGCTGTTTTGCAAAACAGCTTGGACCTTCCCGAATTCGGCGAAGTCATCGCCAAGATCGAAATCGAGGCCGACGGAAGAGTCGCCGGAGTGCAAATCCTGGACGCGCGGAGCCGTAAAAATGGCGAATTCCTTAAAAACCGGTTGCAGGACCTCCTCTTTCCATGTTTTAATGAATTCGGACTCTCTGAAAAACGTTTAAATTTTACTGTTACGTTTCGCAATGTGGAAA
>CAZVXG010000127.1:0-3990 GCA_964631635.1 uncultured bacterium
AGAAGAATTCGGGGCAGAGGGATTTGAACCCCCGGCCTACTGGTCCCAAACCAGTCGCGCTAGCCAAACTGCGCTATGCCCCGAAAGTTGAGTCCATTATGCTAACAAAAAGCTTCATTCCTTGCCAACGTGAAAATTTTTTGACATATGGTAGATATGCTGTTCCAGTACTCATCGTTCAAAAAACTCAAGGCGTTCAGTGAAAAGCCGATCGATTTGACCGCGGCGCTGACAGTCGACCGGATCGGAACCATGGTTCTGAAAGGAGGCGGATTTGACCTCTGTTATGCGACTGAAAGGGTGGATTCCAGGACGCTGGACGCCCTTTACGATTTGGCTGAAGAGGCCCATGCCCTGGATTGGATGCGCAAAATGCAGGCGGGGGAGACTCTCAACTGGATCGAGGGGTTCGAGAGCGAAAACCGCTCCGTTCTCCATACAGCCATGCGGGATCAATTTACCGATCGGCAAACGGCCCCTGCCGCTGCCGCTGCTGCCGGGAAAGCGGCTTTGGAACTCAAAAAACTCGAGCGATTCCTGGAAAAGACCGAGGGGAAATTCACCGACTTGATCCAGATCGGGATCGGCGGCTCGGATCTGGGGCCGCGCGCATTATGCATGGCTCTGCAAGCCTTCCATAAACCGGGCAGGCGCGTCCATTTCATCTCGAACGTCGACCCCGATGATGCGAATGGCGTCTTGAGTCAGCTCGATTTGAAGAAGACGATCGTCGTAGTCGTATCCAAATCGGGGACGACTCTCGAGACGTTGACCAATGAAGAGTTCGTCAGGAACCGGATCCGGAAGATGGGGCTTGATCCGAAAGAGCATTTCGTCGCGGTAACAGGAGAAAAAAGCCCCATGGACGACCCCTCCCGCTACCTCGCTTCCTTCTACATCTGGGATTTTATCGGAGGGCGCTACTCGGCCACCTCGATGGTAGGCGGCGCAATGCTCGGCTTTTGCCTGGGATTTAACGGGTTCAAAGAGATCCTCCGCGGAGCGCATGACATGGATCGCCATGCCCGGAGCGCGCCAGCGCGCTCCAACCTTCCGTTGCTTTCGGCTCTGCTCGGTATTTGGAACCGGAACTTCCTCCATCTTCCGACCGTCGCAATCATCCCATATTCTCAAGCGCTCCTCCGTTTTCCAGCACACCTGCAGCAGCTCGATATGGAGTCGAACGGCAAACGGATCGACAAAAGCGGGCATCCCTGCACCTTCTCCACAGGTCCTGTCATCTGGGGCGAACCCGGGACGAATGGCCAGCACTCGTTCTATCAGCTTATCCATCAAGGAACGGATGTCGTCCCGCTCGAATTCATCGGCTTCAAGAAGAGCCAATATCCAAATGACCTGGAGATCCAGCATACGACCTCGCAGGAAAAACTCCTCTCGAATCTCTTTGCCCAATCGATCGCGCTCGCGGTCGGGCAAAAAAATAGCAATCCCAACAAAGTATTTCCCGGGAACCGGCCCAGCCGGCTCTTGATGGCTGAACGGCTCGATCCTTACACCCTCGGCGCTTTGCTAGCTTATTATGAACATAAAGTGGCGTTCCAGGGGTTTATCTGGGACATCAACTCGTTCGACCAGGAAGGGGTGCAATTGGGAAAAATGCTCGCCAATAAAATCCTCTCTCAATTCAGCGCAAAGAGGACTCGCGAAAAGACAAAACCGTTCCCGCTCGCCGAGACATATCTACGGATGCTGGGGTTGCTTTGAATGTTGGAAGACCGAAATCATCGAGAGGGTGAATCCAGGCCTTAATCCCCCTCGGGAAAATTCACAGCGGAAATGGCTCGTCAATCTGTGGATGTATCCAGCCAATCACATCTTCATCGACAATTTGAAAACGCGCACCTGTATCTCGTTGTAATGGTAATTGACGAGAGTAGTCTTTGTGTTCCCAAAAAAAGTTTGCTTGATTTTGTTCTGCAATGGTGATGCTGTGTTCATCTACACCGACGATGACAGCTACATGGCCCGTGATCAGATTTTGTTGTTTATCATAAATCAATAGGTCGCCTATTTGCGGGCTGTTTGTGGAAATGCCATTTTGATGGTGTATGACGGGCATAGGTTCATTTGTGTCCGCATGATTAAAATAAGGTAGGTCCCAAATTTGATAAGCATATTCAATACTCGCAAACGTTATTTTTCGGTTTTCTATCAGCCAACGCCTTGCATATTCGACACATTGCCATTTTATTCCTGTGAAGATCTGTTTTCCGCTGTCGGCAAGTACAATGAAATTATCTGTGTTTCTTGCGTCATCTTCTCCATAATTACTGTATGCTGGGGTCTGGAAGGACTGCCCGATGATTGTGCCAAATGGCAGATCGTCGTTCGGGGATGAAACAATTGCACCTATACTAGTTAAATACATGAGTAATAATAATTTCATTACGTTTAAGGCCAAGGATCATTATTATCGAATTGTAACAGAAACGCCAATTTGAATCAATTTGGCGTCTATATTGCATTTTAAAATAATTTATTGTCTATAATACCATTTAGAAAGCCGAACAGAACTCTTTAATTTTCCACACTCGGGACAAAGAGATAGTCGTAAACACTCAGGTTAAAGGCCAGATACCCGAGCTGTTTGAGCCGATCAATTTTTTTGGGCGCCTCTGAATCGTCCCAGATTGCGACGATTAAGACGGGCTTCTGCTCCATGATTGTGTTAAAGGCGCCATCAATTACTTTATCTTCATATCCCGCAACATCGATCTTGATGAGAGATACGTCGGTTAGGTGAAGGTCATCGAGTCTTTCCATCTGGACGGTATCACCGCCGGTTCCGACTGAGGTATTTCCTTCATTGGCGACGTTGATCGGGTTCATTGCGACAACTTGACTTTTCGTACCCAGAGCTTTTCTATGAAAAACAACGTTGTTACAACTGTTGAGGTGCATATTTAAGATGAGCTCCGAGAAGAGCTTGGCCTGAGGCTCGAAGACATGGACAACGCCATGGCGTCCGACTAACTTTGAAAGCGACAGCGTGTGAGTCCCGATATGCCCCCCCACATCGACAACTGTCGAGCCTGGCCTGACAAACCTTTGGAATTGTTCATAGAGATGCTTTTCCCAGAATTTCCCCTTTTTGAGAAACTCGGATTTGATCAGATCGGGAGTCTCTTTTTCGATGTAATAACCATCTCTATTTTCGACATAACAGACTTCATATTTGTCAAAGTTATGCCGTTTGGCAAACGATTCGAGGGCGGGATCGTCTTTCCAATACGATGCGAAAAGCTGGTCGAGGAACTGACGATTAATTGGCTGCGGTTGTAAAAGCGTCACGAGCCAGGGTTTAACATTCTCCCCCAGGAAGCGAGGGATGAGTGAAGCCGGGAGCTGCAGTTGAGGGAAAATACACGACATACTTTTGGCGTGCAAAGTATGCAGCACCAGGTGATTGTTATCAGGGATGTTGAGTACCTTTTTCTCCAAAGCTTTTGCTCTGGCAATAAATTGATAATCTTCTCCAAACGACACATCTTCAAAATGGCACTCGTCCCAGACCGATTTTCTGTAGACGTAAGAAAAACCGTATCCCCATGTGTTCTTCTCGATCCATTCGGCATCCCCTGAACTCGGTTCCACCCGGGTGATGACGATATTTCGATTGCCGTTGGGTATGTTAAACTGGAAAGGGGCGATGAACGTCGTATCCCACTCCCACAATGAGCCATCGAGCTCTCTCCATGCGAGCCACTTGGAAAGCTTAATGAAATCAGCCTCCCCGAGCTTGCTGACCATCTCAGTTAAATAGTTCGGCGCGTAGTAATCATCATCGTCAAAATGGGCGATAATCTCTCCTGTGGCCTGCTCGACGAGTTGGTTCCTCTTATTCCCGGTAGAGGTTCTTGCCGCCTTATAAAAATACTTCACCCGAGGGTCATTCAGTTGCATGAAAAAAGGCGACGGCTTCTGGCTATCATCCAAGACCAGCAATTCCCGGTTCTCATACGATTGCCA
>CAZVXG010000128.1:0-3969 GCA_964631635.1 uncultured bacterium
AGCGGTTTTTTTTTCTGCATCAGCCGGTCGAGGAGATCGGAACGGTGGAGGATCGGAAGCTTGAGTTCCCTGGCCATAGCCAATTCCTCATTCTGCTGTTTGATATCGCTGCTGTAAACGACCGTCGTCCCCTGCTTTAAAGCGGCTGCGTTGTGCCCCACTTCTACCAAAGCCCCTTCCTTGCGCAACTGATCCAGGAGCGGACTTTCCGCCTGATCGCTCCCTTGCACCAGGCAGCCCCGCTGTAGCAAAATGCGGGCGAGCGCACTCATCCCAATCCCGCCAACCCCAATAAAATGATAATGTTCATGCATCATGATTTTCCCAATTGTCTTACGATTTCCGATAGATGGATCTTGCGCCCATCTTCCTCATACGCCGCCCTGAGACGCTCGCGGCGCTCTCCCGCCTCGCCAAGGAGCGCTTCGAGTTCTTCCACGAGCCGCTCTTCAGACGCTTGGGCTTGTACCAAAACGCGCGCTCCCCCGAGCCGCGACAGATACTCCCCATTTTTCCTCTGATGGTCTTCCGCTGCGAAAGGATAGGGAATCAAGAGGGCTGGGACTGCAAAGCGGATCAATTCGGCCGCCGTTCCCGCTCCGCTCCGGCATAAGGCGCAGTTGGCCGCAGAATAGGCGAGCGGCATCTGCTTTTCGAACGGCTGAACGGATGCGGCCACTCCGAAACGGGCATAGCCGGCGGCCGTTTTCTTGTCTTCTGTGCCAGGACCTGTGAAATGGATTACCTGCACCGGTTCTTTCAAACTCGCGATGGCTTTAGGGGCAAACTCATTGAGAAAAGAAGCCCCTTGAGAGCCGCCGAAAACGAGGATCGTTTTCCGGTCCGGATCAAGTCCATAGGACAATCGGGCCGCAGAGGAAGAAATATCTTGGGTCTCTGAACGGACCCACGGCAGCAAAGGGACTGCTACGCCCTTCTTCGAAGATCCAAAAGGAAATTGGAACGCGATCCGATCCGCTACAGAAAAAAAAAGGCGGTTGACCTTGCCAAGGATGCAATTGGCCTCGAACAGGATCAGTTTTTTGCGCAGGGCAGCCGCTGCGAGCAGCGCGGGGAATGTATGATAGCTCCCGAATCCGACGACCACGTCGGGAGCGAAACGGCGGATCATCCGGACGCTTTGCCAAAATCCCTTCCATACAGCTGAAACAACCCCCCTCTTCAACGGATGCGCCGAAATCTCGGCGAAGGGAATCTTTTCCTTTTCGAAAAAAGGACTCAAGGCGAGCTTATGTCCAATGAACAAGATCTCGGCGTCAAACCAGAGCTGATCCGCCAATTGCTTTGCAGGGAAGAGATGCCCCCCCGTGCCGCCAGCCGCAATCAGTACTTTAAGAGTCATAGAGAGATTCCGATTTGGATTTGCGCGCGATATCGAGGAAGAGGAAGAGAATGACGAAATTGACGATCAGGGAAGTACCGCCCTGGGAAAAAAAAGGAAGCGTCATCCCCTTGGGAGGCATGAGCCCCGAAACAATTCCCAAATTCAAAAACGCCTGAATCGAGACGAGGAAAGACAGGGTGGCTCCCAATAAAAATCCCCCGCGGTCCTTCGCTGCAGAAGCGATGGAGAATCCCGCGCAGGTAAACGTCATATAGAGCGCGATCAAACCGAGGATTCCGGCAAACCCCATCTCCTCAGCGAAAATCGCGGCGATATAATCATTGCGCGCTTCTGGAAGGTAGTTGAGTTTTTGCAAGCTTTCGCCAAGGCCGCGTCCGAACAACCCTCCGGAACCGGCGGCGATCTTTGCCTGATGCGGCTGATGCCCCTTGCCTTTCAAGTCGAGTTCCGGATGGAGATAGATCCGGATCCGGTCGGGAACATGAGGCATCCGATACGCTGCGACTCCCCCTGCCGCAACCAGGATGAGCAGAGGCGCTACCCAGTAACGCAAGCGAACCCGCGTCAGCAGGAACAAAACGAGCAACACCGAAAGGATGATCGCCGTCGTCCCATTATCGGGTTCGAGCAGGATCAGGGTCAGCGGGATCGACAAAAATCCTAAGAACTTCAAGAAAGGCGCCAACGCAATTTCTTTGCGCTGCAGCGACCAATGAATATAAGCAGCTGGCGCCAGGATTTTAATCCATTCCGAAGGCTGGAAAGTAAACCCGCAAAATCCGATCCAGCGCCTGGCTCCGTTGACACTTTGACCGATGCCTGGGACGAAGAGGAGCGCTAATAGCAAAACTCCCATGAGTAGCGCCGGTGTGCTGAAACGAAGCAGCGCTTCATATCCCATTGCATAAATTGCGAGGCCCAGACTCAAGCCCGCGATCCCGTAGCACAGCTGTTTGAATAACACGGCATGCGTATCGACATCGAGAGAGCGGTCGATAATCTGCGCCGCTGTCGTATTGAAGATCATCAGCAGGCCAAACGAGAAGAGGATTGCAACTGGGATGGTGAGGAAAAGAGCCGCTCGCGTCATTTAACTGTCCAGTTTTTAACGGATCTTCAGCCGATCCCCGGGTTTGAGTTTGCGCGCTTTTTCTTCATTCAACCCATTCAACTTAAGCAACTCGTCCACTTTTAGATGGTGCTTCATCGCAATGCTCCATGGGTTATCCCCCACTTTCATCGTATAGTATTCGGCCTGGTCGGAAGATCCTTGAACAATGGGTTTGGCCTTTGGAACGGAAGGCAAAGTTTTTTCGACAGGAATCTTTAAACGCTGTCCTATCTTGAGAAAGCTGCTGGGAAGCTGGTTCAGCTTGATGATCTCATCGACCGAAGTATGGTGTTGCTTGGCGATTTTTTCCAGGCTATCTCCCTTTTGCACTGCGATCTCGACCCCGGCTGGCACTGGGTTGGGAGCGATCGGAGTACTAAGCGCTGGCGTAACGATTTCGCGAGGCGGCAGTTGATGTGCAATCGACTCTTCCGGTTTGAGAACAAGAGGCGCGATCGGAATTTCTATCGGCAACGCATCGGTCATCGGCGAAGGCGCCGGAATTTCTATCCGGTCTCCGAAAAGAGGCTTTGGACTCTCGAGATCCGTTTGGCTGGCGGGTTCTTCCCTCATCGTCATTGCAGCGATGAACAACACCGCCAAAAGCCCCGCGTTGATCATCACCGCGATCACTATCGTCTTCTTTCGATCCATGCTAACCTTCTTGTATTAATCTCTTGAACGCATCGCCTCTTTGCTCATAATTTGCGAACTGGTCATAGCTCGAGCAGCCCGGAGAAAAGAGGATCGTATCTCCAGCTTTTGCGCAAATCCTCGCCACGGCTATCGCCTCTCGCAGCACATCGACCCGATCCAGTTGAAAATGGGCCTTGAGCTCCCACTCCATCTTGGGCGCGGCCTCGCCGAAAACGACGAGCCGCTTCACCTTGTTGCGAAAACAATCGATCCAGGGACGATAAGAGGCCCCCTTGTCGACTCCCCCCGCGATCAAAAGGATCGGCCCATTAAAGAGCCGCACCGCATGCATGACCGCATCGATATTCGATGCCTTGCTATCGTTATAATAGGCCACTTGGCTTATTTCGGCCACCCATTCAATTCGATGCGCTGGTTTCCGAAATGTTTTTACAGCGCGTTCAAACTCAATTTCCCTCACGCCCAGAAAGAACGAAAGAGCGCGAGCCGCCTGGATATTCGGCCATTCAGGAGCGCCGCTTTGAACGGCCCGCTCTTCTTGAACAACAGACGCGCCGCGATCGAACACCTCCCATTCCCGTAAGCCAGATCCATATTCTTTGGCCACAGCTTGCGAAACGAATAACTTCCCCCCCTCTTTGAGACACGACCCGATCCGCAGTTTTGCACCCGCATATTCTTCCATCGAGGCATGGCGATTCAAGTGGTTCGGCGTGATATTCAAAATCGCAGCCGCATCGAAACGGGTTTTCGCCTCCAACGTTTCCAGTTGGAAAGAGCTCAATTCGACGACCAGGATCTCATCGGGATCTGGGCGGATCGCATACGCGCTCAA
>CAZVXG010000129.1:0-3957 GCA_964631635.1 uncultured bacterium
CGATGAGCATGCCGAATTGGGTGCCCCAATCGCCGATATGGTTGAGGCGCAAGACGTCCTGCTTCAAGAATTCAAAAAGACGGGCGAGGCAGTCGCCGATAATCGTAGAACGGATATGTCCGATATGGAGCTCTTTTGCGACATTCGGCGAGGAAAAGTCGACGACGATCCGCTGCTGTTTTTTCGGCAGGCAAGCTCCGAGCAATGGGTCATTGAGCTGCCGTTGCAGATGCCGGGAAAGGAAATCGGGCGAAAGGGTAAAATTAATGAATCCGGGACCGGCAATTTCGATCTTCGAGCACATGGAGGAATCGAAATGATCGACGATCTTCCGGGCGATTTCTCGGGGAGATTGCTGGAGGGCTTTGGCCAATTTCAAAGGGCTGTTGCATTGGTAATGGCCGAACCCCTCTTGGGAACAAAGGGCAATTTCAGCTCGCGCTTCTTCTGCCGAGAGAGAAAAGGCAGCCGCAATCGCCTCGGTCGCCTTCGTCTGAAGCAGCGAGTAAAGCGTTTCCATTATGAACCGATCCAATCACTCGGCAGTATGGTGAAAGGTCAGAGGAGCGATCCGCTTGCCAATGCCGTATTTGATCCGATAATCGGCCAGCGCAAGGGCGGCGGCATGAGTCGATTCTTTGTTCTTTTCGGCAATCTCATAAATGGCGAGCAAGGTATCGTAAAGATGGTGGATTTTATATCGGGGGCCTGCAGGATGGTAACCTGCCTCTTCGAATTCGGCTGCTACATTGAGCAAACCGCCCGAATTGATGACGAAATCGGGAGCGTAAAGGATGCCGCGGCCTTGCAAAACGTGCGCGTGGGCATCTCGCAGGAGTTGATTATTGGTGGCTCCCGCGATCGCGCGGCAGCGGAGATAGGGGATCGTTTGGTCGTTGATCACTCCTCCAAAAGCGCAGGGGCATAGGAGATCGCACTCGGTGCGCAGAATCTGGTCGGGAGACGCTGCCTTGCCCCCATATTTGCGGGCCAGCTGCTGAGCCTTCTCCATGTTCAGATCGGAAAGGATCAAATCGGCTCCAGCCCAAAAGAGATGTTCGGCCAAATGGCCGCCGACGCTGCCCAATCCCTGGAGGGCAATTGTGCGTCCTTCCAGAGAATCGGTTCCGAATAGTTTTTTCACTGCCGATTGGATACCGCGGAAAACGCCCCACGCCGTAAATGGGCTCGGATCGCCGCTGCTCTTTGCGTGAGGGAGCCCAACGACGTATTTCGTCTTGCGCCGAATCAGTTTCACATCTTCGGCAGTGCATCCCGCATCTTCTGCGCAAATGTATCGCCCTTCCAGCTTTTCCACAGCAGCGCCGAAAGCCAAGAGGAGCTCCGGAGTCTTCTGTGTCTTGGGATCGGCGATGATGACGCTCTTTGCCCCGCCGAAGCCCACTTCGGCGATCGCCGATTTATAGGTCATCCCCTTGGCGAGCCGAAGAACGTCTTCCAAAGCCTCGTTAAAGGAGGCGTAGGGGCGGACCCGGATGCCTCCCAAAGAGGGGCCGAGCGAGGAATTGTGAATGGCGATGATTGCGGAAAGCTGCGCTTGCTTATCCGTAACCTTCACTACCTGTTCATACCCATCTACTGCGATCTTCTCGAACCGAAGGCCCGGCTGGGAAGATTCCTGAATCGAAACGGCGCTCTTTTTTTGAATGGGTTTTTCAAGAAGTTGGTTGCTCATCCTGCCTCATAAGTGGGAATTTTTTGAAGTAATATACCACCGAATCCCGCAAAAATCAAGCCCCGCAAAAAATATCCTTCTTGAAAGTTAATTTCTTATTGGGCTATCCTTCTGATCTAAAAACCCCCTTATGCAGAGTTTTTCGATGACCACCGCTCTCAGCATCACGCACGACCAAAAGAACGACCTACTCAAATTTTTAAAGAAGAACCGGAGCGCTGACCTGGTGACTACCTACCTCGCTTTCGTCGAGGACAAATACCGGCTGAAGCCCGTTTTGTTCCCTCGGGAAAAGACGATCTACCAAAGCACCGAAGACCTGATCGCCCGGCTGGAGGCTCAGGGAAAGCTCTGGCGCGAAACCGAGATCGTCATTCAGTTCGGCCAGCAAAGCGTCAATGAAGAGACAAAGAAAATTTATATTTGTCCCTTCACCGGCAAGGTCTTCGCCGACAACACCCATCCCAACCCGCAAGACGCCATCTACGACTGGGTTTCAACGTGTCCGGAAAACAAGGAGCGGGTCGGCGGACTCCCCGTTAAAAGATTCTTCGTGTCTGAAGACCCCGAAGTCATCAAAAACTACATCAGCGAGCGGAAGGCCTCTGTCAGAAAGGTGGTCTATTCCTCAGCGATCACCAACAAGCTCTTCAATAGCAAAGCCGCTGTGATCGAAGATTTTAAAAAAAATCACATCAAATTGTTTACCCTCCTCGAAGTGCAAAACCAGAATCGATATCAAATCGAAGAGAATTTCCTCGCTTTCATCCAAAAACATTTGACCGAAGATAAAATCGCCCAATTCGTCGAAGCTCTTTCGCAGCACCCTGAATTCCAGCCTTACTTGGCAAAATGGGTGGAAATCGAATAATTTTTTTAAGATCTCCGGACGAAACTTTTTCCTTTGGCCGCAGGTGCGCCCATTTCCTTCGTTCCGATTCTATTGTCGCGCTCTATGGCGATCTTGGCGCAGGGAAGACCACTTTTATCCAAGGGCTGGCATCGGCCCTTGGCATCGACGGCCCTATCCAAAGTCCTACGTTTACCTACCTCCAGGCCTACAAAGGAACTCTCCCCCTCTATCACTTCGACTTGTACCGGATGAAGGATGCTTCCGATTTTTTTGGCATGGGCTTTGAAGAGTATTTCGATCGAGGGGGAATTGCAGCCATCGAATGGGCCGAGCGGCTGGGAGAACGCCTCCCCGACCGCGCAATCTCCCTCCATTTTTCTCATATTGGCGAGGAAAGGACTGTAAGGTTCTCTTCCCCTATAGGCTCAAAGTTGATAGACTTATTGATTGCATGGGACTGATACGCAAAGAGATTTTCGTTTGTCTCGACTGCGAGTCGACGGGACTCGAACCTCAAACGGATCGGATCGTCGAAATCGCAGCAGCAAGCTTTACCTTCGATCAGATTTTAGATCGTTTCGAATCGCTGATCGATCCCGAATGCGAGATTCCGAAAATCTCTCAGGAAATCCACAAGATCTCGCCGGAGATGCTCGAGGGGAAACCGAAAATTGCGTCCATCCTGCCCCGGTTTCTCAAAATGATCGATGGCCGCATCCTCATCGGCCATGGGATCGGATTCGATATCGCCCTCATTGCCGCTGAAGCCAAGCGTCACCGGATCCCTTCTCAGATCGACCATCAGCTTTATTTCGACACGCTGAGAATGGCCCGCCTTTACGGAGGAAGCCCCATCAACTCACTCCAACAGCTCCGGCAACATTTCAATATTGAACCCGAAGGGGCGCATCGGGCGATGAGCGATGTGATCGTCAACATCGAAGTGTTCAAGCAGCTGGCGAAAGACTATCGGACGACCGAAGAACTGTTCAAAATTCTCCAAAAACCCATCCGCCTCCAGGCCATGCCGCTCGGCAAACACAAAGGGCGCCGCTTCGATGAGATTCCACTGGAATATTTGCTCTGGGCTGAGAAGAAAAATTTCGACCAGGATCTCCTCTATTCTCTCCGCTGCGAAATCCGCAATCGGAAAAAGGGCGGGGGATTCGAACAAGCTGCTAACCCATTCGGCGAATTATGAACCCGCTTCGAGATGAATCGCAGTGAGCGAAACGAACTAACGCCAAATAACTACAGTTTCCGAAGGAATCCGATGAAGACACTTGCCTTAAAAGATCTTTCCATTAAAGGAAAACGGGTATTGATGCGGGTCGATTTTAACGTCCCGCTATCTCGCGACGGGATCATTACCGACGATTCCCGGATCACCGCTGCGCTGCCCTCTATC
>CAZVXG010000130.1:0-3902 GCA_964631635.1 uncultured bacterium
CTTCCCATCGGTAAATCGATTCGATTTCTGGAAAAACGGAAGCGCAGGCGATCAGTCGTTTTCCCAACAATCCATGAATGATCTTTTTGGCTTCCGGTCGATCGCGGCAGGTCCAGAAAATATAGATAATTCCTGTTTCATTGAGCATTGATGTTCCTCTAAGTTTACAATCTGGACAGTCAATTTTCTTGTTTCTGGCTATCACACCCAATGCCACTACGGCTTGAGAATCGCCCGGATCGCGTCGTTCAGGGGGCCATGCGTCACGAGATCTTCGAGATAGGGGCGGAAGCGATAGGTCCAGTTGGTCGGGAGCAATGTCCCTGGAATGTTGACCCTCTCCTCCTCGGGATTCGACCAGACGAGTTCGGGGAAGGGAAAGAGATACTCCTGCAAAGGATTGATGTGGAAATAGCTGCCGGTGTGATGGGAATCGCGGAGGATCTCCAGTTGCTGCTTGGCTGAGAGCAGAGGTTCATAGGTCCAGTGCTTGAAATGGGCGAATGCGGCAGCTTCCTCGGGAAACTTCTGCCACCAGAGCGGAAGGGGATCGAGGTCGGCATTGGAGACGATCGTCATGCTGAAAGGTTCATATTCGCTATAAGGAATGAAATCTCCGCTTCCTTTATTTTCCCGTTGCCAACGGAGGACTTTGGTGCCGCAGATCCCGAGTTCTTTCAGGATCGGGTAGACTTCGCGCGGAATCGTCCCCAGATCTTCGGCAATGGGGAGAAGAGAGCATGAGTCGATCATCATTTCGAGGAGCTGCCGCCCTTGAGTGGACCAGAGGGAGGGATCGGCGGGGACAAAATACCCTTCCGACGCCTTCTTCTCCTCCGGAATGCCCCAAATGCGGAAGAAGCCGACGACATGGTCGATGCGATAGAGTTGATAGAGCTGTTCGACAACGGCGAGGCGCTGTTTCCACCAGATAAACCCCGTGCGGCGCATCTCTTCCCAATCGTAGAGGGGAAATCCCCATTTCTGGCCGAGCGCGTTATAAAAATCTGGCGGAGCTCCAGCAACGAGATCGAGCCGAAACAGGGAACGGCGAGACCAAACGTCGGCGCTATCGTGGCTAAGGAGGATCGGCACGTCCCCTTTCAGGAAGACGCCAGCAGCCGCTGCGCTCCGACGTACTTTCTTCATTTGTGAAAAGCAGTGGTACTGGAGGAAGGAATAGAAAGCAGCGGCCGTTTGATTGGCGTTATGCGAGCCGTAGGCAGCCGGCCAATCCTTCCAATGCTTGCCGCTGTATTCATCCTTCAGGGCTTTGAATGCAGCGTAATCCTCAAGCCAGGGGTTTTGCGCAAGGAAGGCTTGGTATTCGAGAGTTTTAGAAAGGGAGGGAAACGTTCTTTCGAAATGGCGGTAGAGTCGCTGGAGCTTGAGGTGTCTCACCTCGGATCGGGCGAGGCAGGGGAGCGCATTCCAGGGAATAAACGCTTCGAGATCCTCTTGCGAGCCGAGTATTTCTTTGATACTTAAATAAATAGGGTCTAGCGCGCAGGCGGAGACAGGGTTGAATGGGCTTGGATCGGGACCCGTATCATTGATAGGGAGAAGTTCAAGGCAATCGAATCCGACGCTTCTACACCATTCGATGAGGGGAAGCAGATCGAGAAATTCTCCGATGCCGCAGCTATTTTTGGTGCGAAGGGAAAAAAGAGGAAGGGAGATCCCATGGTGGGGGCAAAGCCCGATCTTCTTCCAATGCGCATCCGTTTTCACTATAAACTCGGTGGGGAACCTTTCGGAGGCGGAGCCGTTTGTCCCCGTTCGATCGCTTTGCGCCAACTGTCGGTCATTTCAAAAAAACCGCCGAACAGGCCCGCCAGCCTCTTTCCGTTCAAGATGAAGAGCGGATAACTTTGGAAGAGGACGAGATGGTTCGTCGAAGAAAGATAAGCCAGGCAGCCTGGAAGCGGATCCGGCGCAGCATTTGCTTTCAAGCCTTCGCGGAGGACGTTTTCCCGAAATTTTCCAGGAGGAAGGACGATGAGCTTCGAAAAGAGGAAGAGCCTTTCTTGAGATGCGTCCAGTTGCAGCTGGATTGCGAGTTCCGGAGGGATCAAGAGGGTGCAGGCGCCTGACTTATCTGTATGAAGGGAAAGTTGGAAGATGGTCCCGAGTTCTTTCAGCAGCTGTTCGAACTGATCGGTCATTTGTCTTCCTCCCCCTCTTCTTCTTCTTCTTCCAACTGGTCTTCGAGGTTTTCGAGCGCATCGAGATAAGCTTTCCAAAGTTCATCCCGATGTATCGGATTGCGGAAATAGCGAGGTGCGACTTGCTTGAGGGCGTCTCTCATTTGGGTATAGAGGATGATTTGGGCGGCTACCTCGTCCGCAACGCCTAAAAAGCGGGCTGTCTGGAGGATTTTCTCAGAATTGACGAACCGTTCCGCGAGCAGTTTAATGAACAGCTTGGCGAGCGTTTCGAAGTCGAGGCGAGGAGGAAAGACGAGGTTGTAAGATGCGAATTGGCGTTGGATGAGCCTTGTCCGCGACTGGAAAAACCGGAAGACTCCCAGGATGCCCTGGAGCGATCTCGTCTCGTCGATCAGCCTTTTCAGTTCTCCTCTTGGGATCGAAGGTCCTTTGGCCTTGAGATCCGACCCAAGGGAATGGAGCATGAATTGGATTGCCAACTTCATCTTCTCATAGCGGAATTTCTCAGTGAGTTCATTGAAGAGAACCAGAGGATCGCGCGGAGTTCCAGTGATATCGCGGTACATATCGCGGAGCGATGTGGGGGAGCCGAGCCCAGCTTGAGAAAACTCGCGCGCCTGGATGCCCATGTTCCTGCCAGATTTGATCTCCCGGGCGAACGAATTGTTCAGCGATTCTTTTGCGAGTTTGATGACAGATAGCGTTTTTGGATCGGAGGCGGTCTCTATAAGGAAGTCGAGGGCTTCATCGGCAAGGGCAGGATCGGCATAGACTCCAGTCACTTTCATTAAGATTTCTTCCGGAGTATCGTTCGCGCTGATCCGCTCGCGCAGGATCAGGAGGCTTTTCGCATTGACTTCGTAATTGTTTTTCTGGAAGCGGGAGGCGGCCTCGTCGATCGTTTCCGTTTCCAGGATTTTAGGCTGCTCGGCCTCTTCCGCCTCTGCCTTTTTTTGGGAGAGATTCGATCGGAGTTCATGGAGTTCCTTGAAGGTTCCCATCCGCTGCATCGGATTGAAGGAGGAAAGTTCGAAATATTGATTGAGATCCTCCTCGCTTTCGACCTGCATGGCATATTCCGCAGCCACCGCGTTTTGGATGATCCGGATGGCTGCAGTGCTTATGGGAATGGAGTGAGAGACGTGCGGTTCTGCCATAAGTTTATGTCGTTGGAGTTTCTCTGTGATTCATTTTTTCCTCTTAGGTCAGTTGGATGCGGCCCAGCGGCTGGATGCGGACTTCAGGAACTATCTCCTGGAATGACACGACTGCAAGGTCGGGAAATTCTCCTTCGATCAATTTCCGGACGAAACGGCGCACGTCGATACCTGTGAGGAGGACTGGAGGCTGGCCGCCTGGCGGCGTCGGCTGGATTGTCGTGCGCATCGAATGGAGAATGAGTTGGACCGAATCGGGGTCGAGGGCGAGGAATGAGCCTGCGGAGGTCTGCTTGATCGCGCCGCGGACCATATCCTCGATCTCGGGATCGAGCAGATAGACAGACAGAACTGATTGGCCAAGCGAATATTTGTAGCTGATGTAGCGTTTGAGGGAAGTGCGTACATATTCGGTAAGGAGGACGATATCCTTTTCAGTCTGAGCCCATTCGCTGAGCGCTTCGAGGATCGTTCGAAGGTCTTTGATCGATATCTGCTCCTGGATCAGCCGGCGCAAAATCTCAGTGAGTTTTTGCAAGGGGACCAAACGGGTGACTTCCTTGACCAGATCGGGGAA
>CAZVXG010000131.1:0-3889 GCA_964631635.1 uncultured bacterium
GCGCGAGATCATCAGCGCGGCCCATTCGGTGACGTCGAGAGAGCGCGTGATCGCAATATGTTTGGCAAGCAGGATATTTTCCTGGAACTGCCAATCTTCCTTGCGCTGCCGGTCGAGTTCTCCTAAGAAGATCCATTCCGGTTTGCCTTCGATGTAGTTTTTCACGTCGGCGATCAATTCTTCTACGGTCTTATACCGGTCTGGAATTTCACGGGCGAGACACTTTTTGCAGACGGCCGCAAGCTGGTGCGGGATGTCGCGATAGGGCGCCATCTCGACGGGATCGATCAGCTCTTCCATATCGGCCATCTTGCGGAATGCGGCGATCGTCTTTCGTTGGAATGGAAGCTGCAAGGTGAGGATTTGATAGAGGATCACTCCAAGGGCATAAAGGTCCGTTTGCGTCGAGGAAGCTTTCCTTAACAAACGCTCCGGCGGCATATAGGCCAGCGTTCCGGCGATTTTTCCGGGAAGGGTCAAATCGGAGCTTTCCTTTGTCTGTTTCACAGCGAGAGGTTCATCCTCAGCGAGAGGCTCATCCTCCTCGAGACGATCCATGAAGTCGGCGATGCCCCAGTCGAGGATCATCACTTCGCCATATTTCCCGACGATGATGTTTTCCGGCTTTAGATCGCGGTGGAGGATCCCTTTCGAATGCGTATAGGCGATTGCCTCGCAAATCTGAAGGAAGATGCGGGTAAGAGAAGGGATGGAGCGGCCGATCGGATGGAGGAGGTCTCCATTTTTTTCCTGATCGCGCGTCTTGCGCAGGATCTGCCTGAGCGTTTCCCCCTCTACGAATGGCATCGTATAGTAGATCTCCGGCGGCGCCATTTCGATCGCCAGGATCGGGACGATGGAGGGGTGGGTAAGATGGCTTGCGACTCGTGCCTCTCGTAAAAAGCGGCTTTGGATCGTCTTATTGGAGTGTAGTTCCGGCCGGATCCGCTTGATGGCGACCTTGCGTCCGCAAGCAGGGTCCTTAGCCAAAAAGACTTCTCCCATCCCGCCCCTGCCTAAACAACGGACGATCTCATAGGAGCCGATCGCACACGGAACCTCAACCAGTTTTTCTTCCATGATGACCAAAGGTCATCCCATAATGGATGAATTGCCGCAAGAGATATTTTTCCCAACCGTATTGAAAAAATTTTAATCGAGAAGGCTTTTGAAATAATTTGCTGCAGGATAGAATCAATGCCATGGCTAATCAAAAGCAAATCATTCTCACAGGGGACCGCCCCACGGGCAAACTCCACCTCGGCCATTATGTAGGATCGCTCGTTGCCCGCGTCCGCTTGCAGGATCTACATACGCAATTCGTGATGATCGCCGATGCGCAAGCGCTTACCGATCATGCGCATGAGCCGCATAAAGTCCGACAACATATCCTCGAAGTGATGCTCGATTACCTGGCTGTAGGGATCGATCCGAAGAAGACGACGGTTTTCATCCAGTCGCTTCTTCCTGCGCTGCCAGAATTGACGCAGTATTATCTCAATCTCGTAACTTGGAACCGCCTCAAGCACAACCCGACCGTCAAGCTCGAAATCCAACAGAAAGGCTTTGGCGAAGAAGTGCCTGCCGGATTCATGGTGTATCCGATTTCACAGGCAGCCGATATCACTGCCTTCAAAGCCAATCTCGTCCCTGTCGGCGACGATCAAATTCCAATGATCGAACAAACTGTGGAGATCGTCCGCAAGTTCAATCGCCTCTACCAGACCGATGTCCTTGTGGAACCGCAGATCGTTCCGGCAGCCCAGGCGCGTTTGCCTGGTCTGGATGGAAAAGCGAAGATGAGCAAAAGTCTCGGCAATGCGATCTTTCTTGCCGATGACTCCGATACGGTAGCGAAGAAAGTCAAAGGAATGTATACCGATCCGAATCATCTCCGCGTCGAAGATCCAGGGAAAGTCGAGGGGAATCCCGTATTCACTTATCTCGATGCGTTCGGCAAAGACAAAGCGAAGATCGCACAGCTCAAAGAGCACTATCAGCGGGGCGGACTCGGGGACGCCACCGTAAAAAAATATTTGCTCGAAACGCTCCTGGCCTTTCTCGATCCGATCCGAAAAGCGCGCGAACAGTTCGCCAAAGATCCCAAACACGTCATGGAGCAGCTCTCGCTGGGAACGGAGGCGGCAATCGCAGTGTCGCACAAAACGCTGATCGATGTTCGTAAAGCTATGGGTATCAACTACTTTTGATCGCTTTTCTTTCTGCAAATGGAAAAGGAAATAGGCGAGAGATTCTGCTTGAGTATAAAAAAACACCGGAGAGTGGTTCGCGGCATAAGACAGGTTCCTTAAGGCTGCTGCCTTCCGGCTCTGACCTGGTTCAGATTGCTTATTCCGCGAGTTCCCCGGTGAAGCTTTATGCTATCGCGGTTCAGGTTAAAATTCAACGGGGATTTCAACAACTTCGGCCCAGACCCGCGCTTTTGCCGCAAGGACTTGATCCCGGCGCAAATTGCCTATGATCAACAGGATATGCCAATTTGCGCCGAGCGCAAGCCTGCGCCAAAATCATCGAATTTTTGCAAGAAAGCGAGTTTCACAACTGGTTCCTTTATTTAAATTGAATCGTTCCGTCCGGTAGAGTGTTTAAATTGTAGAGATAGGTTTCTGGAAAAAATTTGGCGAGGATCTTCACTGCATTATCGCCATTTTGAGCCAGGGCCGAGGCCGAATAGAGGCAAAGCCCGACTCCATGCCCCCTCCCATAACCGGTGAAGAGAACCGCCTCTTCTTTCATGGAGATGGTGAAATCGGAGCTGAGAATATGGCGGGATCCGACCTTATTCTGTAGCGTGAAAAAGTCGATATCATAGGTTTCGCTGCTGTCCTTGACTCTGAGGCCGTAGACTTTCCCCGAAGGCTGGTCGAGGAATATCTCGAGCGACTTGATCTGATCGACGTCGAGAGTCTGGGCGAGCGCCTTTTTTGTGATCAGGTAGGTCCATTTCGAGTCCTGGCGGGCAAGGGCTGCGTGGGGAGCATCGACTCCTCTTTCGGGGGCGTCGACGTCAATGCGGAAGATCGCATCATAACAAGCAGTTTTTCCTGCGCTGTGTTCGGTCCAGCAGGTTGCAAACGGGGCGTTTCTCCCTTCATTCGGATGGACGAGGATCAGATTCCGGGTCGAATCGACGGCCCGTTCGATGGGAGAATTCGATGAGACGAGGGCGCTTCCCAAATAGTCGTTCTCCGATGCGGCTATGTGCCAGAAACTCTCCTGGTTTTTTGTCGATTGATAGTAGGCGTTCGTCCGAGCGAGAATCGCGAGCGCCGACATCACTTCGGGTTCGAGAGGAGTGGGGAATTGAGCAGTCAGGATCGATTTGACATAGGATTCGATATCGAGATCGTTGACGATGTTGATCGTCCCATTGACTCCATAGATCGCAATTGCTCCCGCATATTGGATCCCATTGATAAAAATCGATGTCTCCGAAGAGCGGGGCTTGATGTAGATTTGATGGATCCCGGGGAATTCTTCACCCCATTTCAAGCCGGTTTCCCGTTCGCGGATCATGAATCGCTTGCCGAGCAGGCCGGCTGCGACGCGGGCTCCATCGTGGGGATTGAAAATATAGTAAGGGCCTTTCACCTCTAAAAGGATCTCGGCGGTGTCTTTTTCCAGGAGGACCTGAATGTTGCGGGGCTGCGCAATCTCAGCGATCCGCTCAAAGGATGAAGCGCGATCGTTCATTGGATCGTCAGCGTAAAGAGCGCTGCATAAGATTGCAGCGGCGAGCATCGATTTCATAATAACTCCGGATGTTTTTGAGGGAGTTTCCTCCCGATATGTTCATAGGCCAGTGGCGTCGCTTCGCGTCCGCGCGGCGTTCTTCTGAGAAAGCCTTGCAAGATGAGAAACGGTTCGT
>CAZVXG010000132.1:0-3875 GCA_964631635.1 uncultured bacterium
TTTGACAGCCCTGAAGTTTACTGTAACTTTCTTGGGAAAGTCAATGCGGCAAAAGCGCGGACGGTTTTTACCAAAATCCGTTGTGCATTTCTAAATCTTATTTTTGATAAATAATATTAGAGGAGGAAAACTTGGGTCGAGATCCTGCAAAAGTTGATTTAGAGATTTCCTGGAACGGTCTGTTCGATCTCTACGCATGCAAGGGACGGATTTCCTACCTCAAAATTCTCTCTGCAATCTGGAAGATCGAAGTTGCGTCGATCGCCGAGATCGGCGTCTATCGCGGAGAATCTTCCCAATACTTGCGCCTTTGCTTCCCGAAAAGCACTCTTTATTTGATCGATCCCTGGGCGCTCTACGACGCCTATCGAAGTCCAACTGCGGGACCGATATCAGAGCGGGCGGAAGATTACGAACAGGCGTACCTCCACGTAAAAAATGTTTTTGCGGATGACCAGAACGTGCGGATCCTCCGTAAAACGTCCGTGGAAGCGGCCGGCTTTGTGCCCGGAGGTTTGGATCTCGTGTTCATCGACGGTAATCACGATTACGAATATGTGAAGCAAGACATCGAACTCTGGCAGCCTAAAATTCGCAAAGGCGGACTCCTTGCGGGACATGACTTCAACCGGAAGCTTTTTCCTGGAGTGGTCCGCGCGGTTACGGAACGGTTCGGCGAGGAAATCGCGATCGGATCCGATGACGTTTGGGCCGTAGTTATTTAAGGCCTACATCTTTTCCTTCAAGAGCTTCTCGATGAAATCGCGCGTTTCTGGAGGAACTGCGGGAACTAGCAGTCGTTGCATTTCAGGGATCATGAGCGCTTGGCATTTTTCGGGCAGTTTTACAAAATCGACGAAGGCGGGAACGGTGAGGTTATTGTGGGCAAGAAGGGGGTTCGTTTGACTAATTTCCAGGATCTTGTCCACGATGAAAGCGTAGCCTGCTCCCTCAGTATCATGGTATTGGCCGAGATTGGAGATAAACCCGGTTAATACCGAGCGGAGGTGATTGGGATTTTTTACATCGAATCCATTCACGTTCATCAATCTCTTGACATCGCTCACGGTACACTTCGAAGAGCCCGTTTGCGCTTGCAGCCAAAAGTTGAATACTTCCCTGTCCTCTTTCCACTTTTGATAAAATGCCTCGATCAGAGGATTCTTTTCACTCAGGTCGAGGTTGGCGAGAATGCGGAAAGAGGCAATGGCTGTGTCGAAATTGTGCGCAGAGGAAAAATTGGCGGCGATCTTTTCTCCAGATTTAGGATCGATTTGCGCAAGCAAATTCCAACAAGCGTTCCTGAGCTCCCGGATCTGCATCTGGGCAGATGTAGGAGCAAAAGGAGTGGGTTCCGGATTTTGTTTGAGGATTTTTTTGAGCTCCGTGCGGCACGCCTTGGCGAGATCCTTTACAAAACGCTCTCTCATCTCCTTGAGTTTTGGAAAATCATAATCCTGCAGCTTTTGCGACATGGCGCGGAGTGTTGGGAGTTGAAGAAGCTGCGCTTTCGCAAGGGGAGACAAGTGCGGATTTTGCAGCGCCTCAACATAGGGTTGAAAGAGAGCTTTTCTCTCCCCTTTTTTCTGCTTTTGCTGCGATTTCATGAGGGCGGCCAGGGCGTAGTTTTGCCCAGCTTCCCATTGGCTAAAGGCATCGGTGGCATGATTCATGATGCAGGCGAGATCTTGCAGGCTGTAATCGTACTGGCAAATGACCGGAGCGCTATATCCATGCATGAAGACGGGAATGAGGTTCGCTTCCATGGGAATCGCAAAGACATGGCTCTTTTCCGAGAGGATGAAATTCGTCTTCGGCCAGGCAATGGATCCATCGGGCCGCAAGAACTCATAGCTGAAGGGTACCGAGAGAGACTCCTGTTCCTTTCCCGTTTTGGGATGGCGGTACGATTGCTCCACATGGATCTCGAGATTTTTGCCCTGAGGAGCGAGCGCGATCTTGATCACGGGTGTGCCTTGCGTAGTGAACCAACGCTCGAACTGGGAGAGATTTTTTCCCGTATGGCGAAGCAGCACTTCGTTTGCCGCTTGAAGAAGCTCTCGGAAAGTGACCGCCTGGCCATCGTATGTGCTGAAGTAGAGATTTTGCGCCTCACGGAAAGAGCCTGGAACCATCATATCCATGTAGGTTTGGAGCATCCGGAAGACCTCCCGCCCTTTCGTATAGGTCGTGGCATCATAAATGCAGCTCGGTTCGACGTAAGATTCGACGATGATGGGATGCCCCTTTCCGGAATGCTCCTCGGGGAATTGTTGCTCTCTGAGAGAAACCACGTCTTTAGGACGGACAAAGGCGGAACCAAATTGCCACTCGCTAAAGAGCATGGCCCGAAAATCGGTAAAGGCTTCTTTTAAGGCCAGTTCAAACCAATTCCTGACAGTGACGCGGTTGCCCGACCAGTTGTGGAAATATTCGTGGGCAACAATCCAGGCGATCCGTCGAAAGCTCGCATCCGTTCCCGAATCGGGATCGACGAGGAGAGCTGTATTATTAAAGATCATGAGCCCCTTGTTTTCCATCGCGCCCATATTAAAACCGGGCACTCCGACCATTTTCATATAATCGAGGTCGTATTCCCGATCGAAAAAATCCTCATCGAATTGCATCGCTTGTTTTAATGCCATCAAGGAATAGTTCCCTCTGGCTGCTTTTCCGGGCTCTACATAGACTTCAAGTTTCACCTTCCTGCCGCTTTTTGTCGTGAAATCGTCCTCAAGCCTGTCGAAATTGCCAAGCACGGCAGCAAAGAGATAACTCGGCTTGGGGATCGGATCTTCCCATGTGATGTTCAGGCGGCCATCGGCCTCCCTGCTTTCGGAGATGAGATTGCCATTCGAAAGGCGATAGGGGTATTGTATTGGGTCCGCGATGATGCTAGTCGTGATGCGGCTGAGCACATCGGGGCGATCCAAAGTGAAGAAAATCCGGCGCGCGCCTTCCGATTCACATTGCGTACTCAAGCATTTGTCATCGCCATACAGACCTTCAAACGAGCGATTCTTGAAGGGATCGATGCTGCTTTGCACGGTGACGGTAAAGGGTTCTTTTTGCGGAACGTCATTGATGATGAGCTCATTTGGCGTCATGCGGTAGCGCTCTTTGGGCAAGGGCTGGCCATTGAGATGAACCGAGAGGATGTTGTGGTTTTTTCCATCGAGGACGAGCGAGTTTGCAACTCGGCTCGGCTTTACGGAAAGATGGGAGGTAATGAGGACGTGGTCGCTTTTTACATCGAGGGTGAGGGCAATGTCTGGAATCTGGAAAGAAGGGGGTTGGTAGTGTTTATAATAGACGGGAAAGGGCTCTGCTTTTTCTTTCGACAAGGCGTCGTGATTGCGGAGCGCCCGTTGATAGAGGCGGATGAAATCGAGATCGTTTTGCTCCAGGATCATGGGGGCAAATTGATTGAGGATTTGCCGCGCGGTGGATTCTTTCATCCACTCGGGAAAATCCTGTTTGAGGGTCTGCAGGGTATGGTCCCACTCCGAGGATTCTGCCGATGCGACGCGCTCTAAAAAAGAATGGACAGCTGGTTGATTGCTCATCGTATTTACCTGCTCTAAAGGTGCGGAGGCTAACAAAATCGGGAATAGAAAAAAAGAGAACATCGAAAACCCCTCTGATTTTTAGAGACTGTTAACGGAAATAAATCCGTTAACAGTCTCTTAGAGAAACAGTATATGATTAAATGAGATTTCACGAAAGTCTTGCAAGGAACCCCCTTTGTCCATGAAAATGGTTTTTTTTAAAAAGGAATTCTATGGATGAAGATCTCAAGAAACAGCTTGCCAAGATCGCCGGGACGATCCGCGGGTTAGCGATGGACGCGGTGCAAAAAGCGAATTCCGGACACC
>CAZVXG010000133.1:0-3849 GCA_964631635.1 uncultured bacterium
GGGAGGATGAAACCGACGACCTGGCCCACTTTCACGACATCGCCACTCTTCACGTTGAGTTGGAGCTTCCCTGCTGCGGGCGCCGATAGGACCTGGTTGACCTTGTCCGTCTCGATCTCGAGGATCTCCTCATCGGCTCGCACTGAAGATCCGGCGGGCTTGAGGATGGCGCCGATCGTCGCTTCGATGACCGATTCGCCCATAGAAGGGATTTTGATTTCAATCATGGAGTGCCTCATCGATGAGAGCCGATTGTTCTTGCTTATATTTGAGATGGGAGCCCGTTGCCGGCGTAGAGTTTGGAGGGCGTCCAACAAACGCAAGCTTCGTCTTTTTTGGCAACAGTCCTTGTAAAATGGCTTTAAGGAAATTCCATGCGCCCATATTCTCCGGTTCTTCCTGAACCCAAAAGCACTCTGAAACTTCCTTGTATTTGGCAATGGCTGACACAATCAAGTCGATCGGGACGGGATAGAATTGTTCGATACGGACGATCGCGATCTTTGAAGATTTCCTCTTTTCCCGTTCGGCGATCAGATCGTAAAACACTTTTCCCGAGCAAAGGAGGAGCCGTTTTACGTGAACGGAAGGAGCAGGATCGTCGAGGACTTCAGTAAAGTGCCCCTTTGTAAATTCCGATAGAGAGCTCGTGAAAGCGCGATTTCGCAGCAGGCTCTTCGGAGTCATCACGACGAGCGGTTTGCCGGCCTTGCGCAAAGCCTGCCTTCGCAGCAGGTGGAAATATTGCGCAGGAGTAGATGCGTTGACGACCTGGATATTATCTCCCGAGGCCAGTTGAAGGAATCGTTCGAGCCTGGCGGAACTGTGCTCGGGACCTGCTCCCTCGTAAGCGTGGGGCAAGAGAAGGACGAGCGAGGAGTTTACATGCCATTTCTGTTCTGCGCTGCAAAGATACTGGTCGATCACGATCTGGGCGCCGTTGTCGAAATCCCCGTACTGAGCTTCCCACAGAACGAGAGAGCGGGGAGAACCGCAACTATAGCCATACTCGAATCCCATCCCGGCGTATTCAGTAAGCGGCGAATTGACTGCATCGAAGCGGCCCTGTCCCTCCCGCAGCAAGCAAAGAGGCGAATACGTCGAACCGTTTTCCTCATCCGTCCAGATCAGATGGCGCTGGCTGAATGTCCCGCGCTGAGAATCCTGCCCAGCCAGCCGAATGGGAATGCCCTGTATGAGCAGCGAGCCGAAGGCGAGGCATTCGGCGGTTGCCCAATCGATTGGATCCATTTTCAGCCGGGCCTGAAGCCATTTCTCCAATTTCGGATGCGGATGGAAACCGGCCGGAACGCGGCAGAACTTCTCTACGACCTCCTTCAGGATTTCCTGCTTGGCCCCGCTGTCGAAAGGCTGCAGCAGATCGAGCTGCTTCTTTGGAGCCGCTGGAGTTTTCTTTGCCGCTTCCTTCGCTTTGGCAAAAGCCTCGCGCAAAGTTTCCTTCAACTGAGCCTCGAGGGTCTCCGCCAGCGTTTTTTCCAGTAGACCTTCGGATACGAGCTGTTCGAAATAGATCTGGCGGATCGGTTTTTTCGAACGGATGATCCGATATTCGGCCGGCTGCGTAAAGGAGGGTTCATCCCCTTCGTTATGCCCATACTTGCGGTAGCCGATCAGGTCGAGGAATACATCGCATTGGAATTTTTGCCGGATCTCTATAGCCAGCTTCGCCGCGAAGAGACAACTTTCTGGATCTTCGGCATTTACGTGGAGCACTGGGATGCCGAACGCCTTTGCGATATCGGTGCAATAGCGAGTCGAGCGCCCCTCTTTAGGCAAAGTCGTGTAGCCGATCTGGTTATTCAACACGAGATGGAGCGCCCCTCCAACCGCATAATCGGGCAGCCTCATGAGCTGGAGCGATTCGTAAACCACCCCCTGAGCGGCAACGGCCGCATCGCCATGGATGAGGAGCGGTACAATCTTTCGTTTCTCTACATCCCCCTTGACGATCTGCAGCGCGCACACCTGGCCCAGCAATACCGGATCGACCGATTCGAGATGAGAAGGGTTGGGCGGCATGGAGATCGAGATCTTTTTTCCGCTCTTCGTTGCGATCTCTCCAGAGAATCCCATGTGGTATTTCACATCGTCGTTTCCAAAGAACGAAAGGGCGGTATCGTCCTCGAATTCCTCAAATAGCGTCGAATAGGGCTTCTTGAGGATATTCGCCAAGACGTTGAGCCGGCCGCGATGAGACATTCCGATCCAGAATTCCTCTGCGCCCAAGAGCGCCCCTGCATCGACCATCTCTGCCAGCATGGGGATCGCCGTTTCATTCCCTTCCAGGGAAAAACGGGTCTGCCCCACGTAGCGCGTATGGAGGAACGTCTCCAATACCTCGGATTGATTGAGCGCATCCAATAAGAACCGCTTCTCCTCGATCGCAATGTCCACGGGGAGCCTTGGCTCGATCCTCGCTTGCATCCATTGCTCCAGCTCCGGATTTCCCAAGTCCATGTACTCAAAGCCGATCCGCGAGCTATATACCTCCTGAAGCGCTGCCAGGATCTCCCGTAAAGAGGCGCTCTCCTTCCCGCAAAACCCGAGCGATGGAAACGGAAGGTCCAGATCTGATTTTGCAAACCCAAGCCGTTCCAAATCCAGCTCCGCTGCAGCCTCTGGCGGTTTTTCCAGAGGGTTGACGGAAGCGAGCAAATGCCCATAGCGGCGGTAGGCCTGGATCAAAAGCGCTATCTTCGCTTCTGCCGAACCGGCGTGCGATTCTATCGGCCTTTGGTAGAGGATCGCCGCGAAGTCAATCCCCTCGAAAAAATGCCGCCAGGAAGGATCGACGCTTGCCGTATCCGCGGTATAGCGGCGGTATTGCTCTTCGATGAGCGAAAGGTTTGCAATCTGCGCGTGATCGGGAAAGTCTGCCATTATTTTTTTTCATAGCACAGACCGCGATAATTCTTTACCGAAATTCGAAATTAGAGTAAAACTTCACATCCGTACCCTTTGGAAACAAAATTTGGGAACCTGTTAGAAATTCTTTTACTTTTAACAGGCGATGCGTTAGGAAGAGAATTTTGCGGAACGACCCGCACTAGACGGTGCCTGGATGAATATTAAAAGTGAACGATTGAAAAAACTCGAGACGGAACTCGAAGACCTGGAACAATGGATGAATCTCGGCCTCGTCCCTAAAAAAGATATCGATAAACATAGGGAAGAGATCCGCTCTCTCAAGGGAAAAATCGAAGAGGAAAAGGAACGGCTCCGCTTCATGAAGGAAAGCGGGGATCTCGAAGAATATGTCACCCCCAAGCGTTCCACTGCCCGTCAGGCCTACGCCGAACCTCATACCCTGCCCGATATGGACGCGGGAGGAGAGAATTTGACCGATGCCGGCCTCGACATGGAAACGGAAAGTTTTGAGATGGAGACTGCCGTAGAAGAGGAGACCGAAGGAGGGGGAGGCGGAGCTACAGAAGAGGAGGCCACCATCGTCGAAGAAGAAGAAGAGGATGAAGATCCCTTCTCCGACCGCAACCGATGGAAGCGCGGTATTCTCGAAGATCCCGATGTGGATAATTGGTAGAATCGGTTTCTCTTTATTTCCACATCCCTTTTTGTAAGAAGAAATGCCCTTACTGCCATTTCTACGTCATCCCCGACCGACAATCCTTTAAAGAAGTCCTTGCCGGGGCGCTCCTTCTTGAATGGGAGCAAAGATTGCCCCTGCTTCAAGGCAAACGGATCGCTTCCGTCTATTTCGGCGGAGGAACGCCTACCCTGTTCGCTCCCGACGGGATCGCCGAAATCCTCAAGATGATCCGCCAAAGCGGTATCGAGTGGGATCAAGCTGCCGAAATTACCATCGAAGCC
>CAZVXG010000134.1:0-3818 GCA_964631635.1 uncultured bacterium
AAGCAGCATGACGCAGCAGCCTGCCAGCAATGGTGCCACAGATTTTACGAAAGTCCATCCGGTTTTTCATGAGATCCTTCGTGGGACTGGATAAAATATGACATATTAATGTCCCGAAATTACTACTTGGCAATAAAATATGAAAGTAATTTTTTACTGATTGCGATCAACGCATTGAGGTTCTCAGATTTTTTTGAGCGGTATGCCGATAAGAGATTTATTTTTCCCAGGGGAATGGGCAGTTGGGAGGAGGACGTCTTGGCTCTCGCTGGCCAATGGGTTGATCCGATTGAACAAGCCTCCAAAAAACACTCGTCTTATCCGTCATCTGTTGTCCGGCGAGAAGCGCTGCGATCTTCGCCGCCGCAGGGCCGGTGGTAAATGTGGTAAATTCAGGGTTTTGGATCGATCCCCGGACGGGGATTTTCAAGACGTAATTGCGGGAAAGGCCTTTGAGGATCCCCCAAAGAGCAGCGAGCCGTTAGGCGCGCTGCCGGTTGTGGCTGGCATAGAGAAACTTTTCAGAACCGTGTAAGTAGCATAACATCTTTGCCAGACAAATCAGGCGCTTTGAACTTGCAGCCTTTCTTCCTTTAAATTATGCATCCGGCAGCATATCCCGGGCCGCATACGGACAATACGATCGGGAAATTCATCAAAAATCAAACCGAAACCTGACTGTCAATCCCTGGAGAATGAGTGAAGTATCCGCAATGGAAGTACTGTACTGAGCCTGGAAAAGCCAGATCTGCTCTTCCCAGCCCACTTGCATCAGGAATTGATGTCTGTCGTTTGTCTGATCCCAAAAAGTCTGGGTGAATTGGACGCCAGCTTCGAGCTGAATCACTGGACTGATCGTATGGAGACGGTAGGAAGTATTGCCAATCGGAAGGTCTGAATATCCTGCAATGAGGTTGGTGTCATAGGAACTGCCGCGAGTGTGGAAGTGCGACCAGAGGGCGGAAAATGCCGAATTCGCATACAACCCGAAATGACTAGAGCATTTCCATGTGCTATCGAGTCCCAAACGGAGTCCAACTCCCCAGAACTCCTGTTTGACCAGTACCCTGTTATTTCCCAAAATAGTGGAAAAAGCAGTGGTAGATGCAACGGTGTAGGTCGGTTGGAATTTTTGTTTCTGCCATGATCCTTGCAGGCCGAAATGGGGACGCAGGGACACGCTTTTGAAAAGCTGCATGGTTTTCTTCAATTCAAGATTGATGTTGTGGAAGTGAAGGTGCCAATGGGAGCTCGCTTCAGATACAAAACCCGTAGCTCCCGATGGAGCGGAATAGGTCGCATGGCTCAGGATCGAGTTGTGCGGAGTGTAACTGTAGATGGGAAGAATGCCTGAATTCAGGTTATTCGAAGAAACAGATCCCTTTGCTTTGCTAAAGAGGTAGGAGTATTCTGAAAAAAGCTCCCAATTCCCATACTCAAAATCGATTCCAACTCCTACTTTGAACCCAGGTTTTGCGCGAGGATGGGGAGCATAAACGCGGCCTGAAGTGATCGGCCCCGCGACCAGGCCGGTATTTGGATCCAGAGTTCCTGGCACTGTGATTGCATTCCCTGTAGTTGCATAAGTGTTCCCCTCCTGTTTGGCAAGCCAGTAAAGAAAATCGGCTTCAATAAAAACATGGGTGGGGCAGCAGCAAGGCGGTGGCGGTGGCTGATCAGAACAATCCATCGTTTTGCCGCAGCAAGGCGGTGGCTGTGGCTGCTCATTACAGCAAGGTGGCGGGCTTTTTTCACAACAAGGCGGCGGCGCACCGTCCTGCCTATATGCGAACGCTACGGAAAGAGAGCTTAGCAAGAGAAGTGGAGCAATGGATTTTGTCAACATAAACACACCTTTTTCATCTTAATGCACCTTTTTCACCTTTATATCCAATTAAAATATTTATGCGCAAGCAACCAGTTGGCCAGAACCGGCATGCCGGTTCTGATCGGCGACTTGGGATGGACTCTGACCCATACCAAGTCGTTACCAAGTCGTTACCAAATCGTTTTATTCTCAAGTGGTTAGATTTATACAACAACTTTTTTGGATTACTTAGTGTTTAGAATGGTAAAAAAAAATGTTATGATAATATGAAGAAAAAAAATAAAAAAGTGGTAAATGTATGGCTCTTGCAATTGCTTCCAAAGTAGCGCCGAGTGAGACACAATTGCTGCAAATGATTCAGGAACCGGGTCAAAATCGCAGCAAGCACATTTAGCTTCCTAAGCTCTTAAGTGCTTGCCAATGGCGCGAGCGGAGCGCACGCTTCCAGAAATTCTTTTTGGAAGCGATGGTTTTCTTTTCGCGATGTGATCAATTCCACAATAGCCGATTCGGCAAATGAGATGGCGTCGAACGTCAGATAGGGAAGTCCGAACATTCGGGCCGCGTCTTCGAAGCGCCAGGAATGGGCTGCCGCCATAAAAGTTTCAGATTGGGGCCAACTGGCAATGGGAAGGTGGGAGAAAATGCCGCTTCCGAAATTATTCGAGGCGATCACTACGGCAGGGCGCCTGGTTTTTTTCAAAAGAGGGAGGGAATTGAGATCGTGAAGACAGGTTTGGTCCCCCAAAAAGGCGACGACCGGCGCATCGAGTCCATCGGAAAGTCCGGCGACCGTGGCGATATTGCCGTCGATGCCGGAGAGGCCGCGGTTGCCAAAAAAGCCGCGGCAGGTCTTGGGAAACAGGAAGCGGTCTCCATCGCGGATAGGCATGCCGTTTGCGAGGAACACGGCGGCTTCCGGAGGAAGGATTTCGGAAAGCGTGCGCATGGCGTGCGCCTCGGTGAAGGGAAATTCGGTTGCGAAAAGGGCAGCGGAAGCAGCTGCGATTTCGGCGTCGCGCTCTTTCCAGGCGGAGAGCCAACTGGGATGGGTTTGAGCGGCGAAGCGCTCGCAGAAGGGCTCGATATCGCACTGCACGCGTGCGGCTAAGAGCCGCGCTGGATCCTGAAGGTATGGGAAGGGGCTGACATGGAGCGCAGCCGGCCAGTCGAGGATTTTCTTGGAGGCGAGCCGGTCGCCGAAATGGAGGATGAAATCGGGTTTTAATTGCGGCGTTGTTTTGACGATCCAATCGAAGTGGCGGATCTGTTCATGGGTTGGGTAGTTGCGGGCATTGGAGAGGATGTCGGCGCATATGGGCCATTGCAGCCGCTTCGCGAGCTCGAGGATGGGGGCTGGATCGGAAGGGAGATTCCCGATCAGGATGAGGCCGCGCGAGGCGGATATTTCCATGGGTTCGGGGATGCTTCGGGGGAAGGAGAAGAGGACGGGGGAGCCGCACTCCAAAAACGATGCGTTTTCCAATGAGGAGGTGCGGATGAAGGGTTCGCGGAATTGGCAGTTCATTTGGATGGGGCCGGGTGGATTCTGTATGGCATGAAACACTCCCTGAGCGGCGACGGAGCGGAAATAGGATTCGCTTAACTGAGGCGGCAGATCGGCTTGCCAGCGGAGGAAATGGGTGAAAATGTTCACTTGATCGGATGTTTGGTTTGCGCCGCAGTCTCTGAGTTCGGCAGGCCGGTCGGCGGTGAGCAGGACCATGGGAACGCGGCTGTGATGGGCCTCCATGACGCTGGGAAGAAGGTTTCCTACCGCGGTGCCGGAGGTGGTGATGACGGCAGCGGGACGCTTTGCTCCTTTGGCATAGCCGAGGGCATAGAAACCGAGTCCCCGTTCATCGTAGTGAACGATCGTTTCGGCTTGGGGATGTTCAGCGGCGGCGATGACGAGCGGCGTATTGCGCGATCCTGGAGCGATGCAGAAACGGGTGATTCCCTGCTGCACCAGTTGGTCGATGATCCAAAA
>CAZVXG010000135.1:0-3789 GCA_964631635.1 uncultured bacterium
TCCAATTCCACTTCGCGCTCTTCGCCCGGCGTACCTGGAGTGCAAACATAGGGCGCCTGGTGGGTAGGCGAAGTAAAGCGGCTGTTCCCTTTGCCTCCTCTACCTCCCGCGCAGATTTTCCATCGCTCCCCTTTTTTAGTGAAATCGAAAAGGATCTCTTTGGTAGCAGAGTCCTTGACTAAGGTGCCAAGTGGGATTTTAAGGACCAGATCCTGCCCATTTTTCCCCTTACAATTATTCCCCGCTCCGGGCATTCCATTTTTAGCTTTGAGGATGCGCCGGTTGCGATAGTGTTCCAGAGAAAATACTTCAGGATCGGCTTCGAGGATGAGAGACCCGCCGTTGCCGCCATCGCCGCCGGCAGGACCTCCTTTCGGGATAAATTTTTCGCGGCGCCAAGCGATGACGCCATTCCCCCCTTTGCCCGCCGATAATTGTAGAGTGACGCTATCGACGAACATCGGAGATCCTCAATGATTATTGAGGGATCACGGAGACGTAGGTCTTGTCGGTTTTCTTAAAGGTTACGATTCCATCCGCGAGGGCGAAAATCGTGTAGTCCTTGCCGAGTCCTACGTTTTTGCATGGGTGCCATTTAGTCCCAGTCTGGCGCACGATGATGCTGCCAGTGGTGACAAATTGCCCCATGGTCGCCTTGATGCCAAGGCGTTGAGAATTCGAATCGCGGCCGTTGCGGGTCGACCCTTGCCCTTTCTTATGTGCCATGATAAACCCTTATGCTGCTACGATCTTGGTGATTTTCACTCGACAATACTTTTGACGGTGTCCGACAGTCCTGCGGTAGTTCTTGCATTTCTTATATTTGAAGGCGATGACTTTTGGACCTTTCACTTCGCCGAGTACTTCGGCGTGGACGGCGCACTTCAGAAGATGGGGAAGTCCCACATGCGGATGTTGCCCATCGTTGAGAAATAATACTTTATCGAATTTCACTTCCTTTTCTGAATCGAAGAGATCGACATCGATAACATCCCCTTCTTGGACTCGGTATTGCTTGCCACCGGCCTCGAAAATTGCGTACATAGTGAAATCCCCCAGATTGATTTGCCAGAAATCATAATCGGAATCGGATCCGATGTCAATGAAAAGAGAATTTAGGGTACACTCCCTAGTTCAGGCTTTATTGCGCACGCTATTGTAAAATTTTTTATTTTTCAGGAGGAGCGCGGCGAAATAGGTGGAGGCGGCCAGCAGAGCGATCGTAGACCCTGGAGGCCAATCCAATAGATAAGCGGCATGCAGGCCGAAAAAACTGAAGAGGAAAGAGAGTGCAATCGCACTGGCCATCAACAGGGGCAGGCGGCATGTGAAAAGGCCGGCGAGGGTAGCGGGAATGGTCAGGAGTGCGATCACGAGGATGGTGCCGATGACTTGGATGAGCAGGACGATCGAAATGGCGACCAGGCTGAGTAGAAGCATGTAGAGTCCGTGGACGGGAATCCCCCGGAGCGAGGCTTGCTCTTTGTCGAAACAAAGGGCGAGGAAACGGCGATAATAGAGGCAGACGATGGCGAGGATGACGGCGTCGAGAACAGCTAAAATGATCAAATCGCGGCTATTGATCCAAAGGATGTTGCCGAACAGGTAATTCATCAGATCGACGTTTGTCCCTGGGGTGAGAGATAAAAAGATCACGCCGACCGCCATGCCGGTAGACCAAATGGCCGCGATGACTGCATCTTCCCGCTGCCGGTAATTCAGATGGATCCAGCCGAGAAGCAGAGCTGAGCCTATGCTTCCGATAAACGCGCCGAAAAGGGGATCGAGCCAGGAGATGCCATAGGAGCGCTGGATCCAAAGGCAAACTCCCATTCCGCCAAGGAGCGAATGGGAAATGGAGCCGGCGATAAAGGCGATCCTTTTGACGATGACGAAAGAGCCGATCGTCCCGCTCGCTATGGAGGCCAGCAAACTGGCCCAGAGCGCCATCTGGAGAAAAGGGTCATGGAGAAACGCGTCGAAGCGCATCGGTTCCCCGGTTCAAATTTTGTCCAAGAAGAGGCGTATGGTAGAGGCCAAAGGCAAAATGTTCGCAAACTTGGCTGGGGAGATAGGAGGTGATTTGGTCCTGTACGCAAAGGATCCGGTCCACCCGTTCGATGATCGTCCTTAGATCGTGAGTGACCAAGAGGATAGTCTTTGTTCCCTTGAACGATTCCAGTTTTGCGAGGATCGCCGATCGTGAATGAGGATCGATATTTGCAGTCGGCTCGTCAAGGAGCAGGAGATCGGGATCGGAAATGAGGGCGCGGGCGAGCAGGGCGCGCTGCGCGAGGCCTCCGGAAAGCGAGGCAAATGGTTGGGATCGATAGGACTCCAGTCCCAGCTCTGCGATCAAATGAAGCGCTTTTTCTTTGGTATGGGATGGATAGGAAAATCGGTTTTCGACACAGCCGAGCATGACGAGCTCGAGAACTGTGATCGGAAAATCGCGATCCGTTTGATGGGCTTGCGGCACATAGCTGATCCGTTTGCGCATTTGGATCGGAGGATTCTCAAATAAGAAGATTGTACCCGATTCTGGAATAAGAAATCCCATGATCAATTTGAGAAGCGTCGTTTTTCCGCCGCCGTTGGGACCTATGATCCCGATGAATTCTCCAAAAGCGATCCGAAGATCGACTTTCTGTAAGACAGGGGTCTTGGCGTAAGAAAAAGAGAGTTGGGAAACGGCGATCGCTGCAGTCACGGCGTTTCCTCGCGAATTCCTCGCGGGTCCGCGATCAAGCGGGCAAGTGAACGCATCGTTTCGAAATAATCGAACGAATAGGGGTTGATCATCCGGATCGGGATATTTAACCGCTCTGCAATGAGCTGCGCCCCTTTATTGTTGTACTGGGGAAGAGCCAAGGCGATTCCGGCATGTCCCTGTTTCGCTTTGTCCATGATCTCTTCCAAATGGCGGGGCCGAGGATCTTTCCCATCCTGTTCGACCGACAGTTGTTCGAGGCGGTAATCGCGGCAAAAATAGCCGAAGGCCGGGTGGGATACCAGCAGGACGCGCTTTTGCAAAGGACTCAATAGAGCGCTGATCTCATCGTCGAGTTGGAGCAGTTGCAAGAGAAAGTTTTCCAGGTTTTTTTGGAAATACTCTTTTTTCTCAGGGAATCGCTCGGTTAAAACGGCAGCGATCATTTCTGCTTGTTTGCGGGCAAACTTCGGGCTTAGCCAAACATGCCGGTCGAGATGATCCAGGCAGCAGTGCGCGTAAGTCTCTTCACCGGAAGAGAGCAATTCCAGCTCGTCGCGCAAGTCGTAAATAGCGAGCTCGGGATTCCTCTCCCTGGTCAGGGAGAGTACTTTGTTTTCGAAAGGCTCTCCGATCCGGAACCAAATCTGTCCTTTCACGATCTCCAGGACTTGTTTAGAGGTGGGCTCGTAAGTATGAGGATTTGAGTCTATGGGGATGATCGTCCATACTTCGATTGCGTCCCGTCCAATTTGTTCTACCAGAAATTTGTAGGGAGCGATGCTGACGAATACGAGCGGCTTCGAGCGTGTATGATCAGGAGCGGCAGGGACAGCGCGCCCGCAGCCGGCAAAGAGGATCGATAGGAAAAAAATAATTTTAACACACATTGCCAAGGAGGAGTATCCCACGCGTTCTTCTCTTTCGTCAAGGGAATAGGAGAGTGGTAAAATTGTTTTTACTGTTTTTCATAAGGCCGATTTAGATATACTTTTAGCCGTTTTGGTTAAGAGTGCATCCGTTATATGGGAGAGGTGTCCGAGTGGCTTAAGGAGCACGCTTGGAAAGCGTGTATACGT
>CAZVXG010000136.1:0-3769 GCA_964631635.1 uncultured bacterium
TGCAGGCGAGGAGTTGGACATTTTTTATCGCGCGGATACGGCTGCGCATTTCGTCTGCGGCTTTGTTGGTGAAGGTCACAGCCAGAATATCGGAGGGAAGGATCCCCAGATCGATGAGATGGGCGATCCGGAACGTGACGACGCGGGTTTTGCCTGAGCCGGCACCGGCCAGGACGAGGAGCGGTCCCTCGACATGATTGACGGCTAGTTCCTGCTGCGGGTTGAGTTGCGACATTGGAAAAATAGTTTACGGGCCGCGCTTAAAGGCTGTCAAGAAAGACTCAATGTTCATGCCTATCTTGATGTCTACGGAGGTGGCCTCAATCAAAAATGGAGGCCAAATGCCGATGTCATTAACTAGATTCGATTGTGAATCCGGACAGCTACCTGTTCATGAAATGGGTTATAGGCCAAATATTCGGCATCGAAAGAATATTTCTCGAGGAATTCCTGGAATGCCTTATATTCGTGGTTCCGATAGTTTGGGTAGTTATAGAATTCATCAAAAAGAATGACTGTTCCCTCAATCATCCTGGGTCCCAAAATATCGAGGGCTTGCGCTGTCGATTCATAGATTTCACAATCGACATGCAACAAGGCAATTGGCTCCTCCTCCAACAGAACGAACGGAGGGAGAGTATCCGCAAACCAGCCTTTAGACAATTGGACATTGAGCAATAGGAGCGGAAGTTCTTTCCCTGAAGGCCAGGCGAAATGGTCTTTAAGCATTACCTTGTCTCCTTTGTCCCAGTCTGCTGGATGACCGAGGTAGGAGTCGAACGTATAGATCGTCTTTTTTGGATTGAGAGCCGCGAGAAAATTGGTCGTTCTTCCCAGCCCTGTTCCCACTTCGACAAAAACCCCATCGACTGTTGCTTGATCCGATGCATAGCGCATGATTTCAGCATCGCTGTCCAAAGGAACCGCTTCATTCAGCGTGCTCTCGACAAAACAAGTCATTTCAGCGCTTCTGTGATAGGGTTTATTGGGAGCAGAAGTGTGAAGAACCTGACTCCCAATGCAGGCCCAGCCAGTCATGACATGAAAGAAAAGAAAGCAGCAAATAATTTTCATCGGATTCCCTCGGAAACTGTTTGCAGTATAGTATAGTAAAGACCATTGAGAAAGTAAACCCAGGCGAGGGGACTCCTCGGAGAGGATCAATTTCTATAGAATCGGCTTGCGGAGCTCCCCTTCGCGCATGCCGAGATTGCCGTAGCGGTGATAGTCGACGCTGATCGCGATCTCGCGCAAGAAATGGAGGAGCTCGAGCCGGCCGTTGGCGAGGACGGGAACATCGACGACGTGGACGCCCGATTCCGCCGCAGCAATATGAAGCGGTTTTGAAGCGCGCTCGACGATGCGGATCCTCTGCACTTTGCCTTCGCGGACGCGCCCTAAAAAGTCCTGCTCGCTTTCTTCGATCACGCAGAGGACGGGGACGAGTTCGAGCCAATTGAAGGCGGCCGATTTCGATTCGGAATGGGACCAGCTGATTTCAAGGCTGGCTCCGCAAGTCAGAGCGGCGGCGCAAACGCGCAAAGCGTCGAGGGGATTGGAATGGTGCTCGATGCGAAGGACGATCTCTTTGCGAGGGACGTATCGAAAATAATTATCCTCGCCGAGGATTTTGGTCGGATCCCGGTCTTGGCGCATTCGCTTCCACCAATAAGCGTAGTTGGAGACACTTGAGATCCACAGGCCGAGCTGTTCGGCGGAAAGGTCGAGCTTTTCGAGGAAGGCGGTGAGGTTGTTGACCCATTCATTGACGGGCAATTTCTCTTGCGGCAGGCCAATCTGGGAGGCTTTCATGAACTCGCGCAGATAATTGGGGCCGCCGGCTTTAGACCCATTGCCGAAATTAGAGGCTTTCGTCCCGCCGAAAGGCTGGCGCCGGACGATCGCTCCTGTGATCGTGCGATTGATATAGAGGTTGCCTGCTTCGATGGCGTCCAGCCAGATCGCCTGCTCCCGGTCGTCCAAGCTCTGGAGGCCTGAAGTAAGGCCGTAGGGAACCGCATTGGCCAGTTCGATCGCGTGCTGCAAATTGTCCGCTCGAAGCACGGCGAGAACGGGACCGAAGAGCTCGGTCCTATGGGTAAAACTGCCGGGCCGTACGTTCCATTTGATGCCGGGGCTCCATAAACAAGGATTGTTTGGATCCTGCTTTGGTTCGAGGAGCCATTCTTCGCCCTGTTCGAGCGTGGTAAGTCCCCTGAGCAAGACGCCGCGCGGTTCATGAATCAGGGGATTCATTTTCGCGGCAAGATCCCAGGGGAGGCCGACTTTGAGGGAGGATGCGGCCTGAGCCAGGGTTTTGCTAAATTGGGGATCGTCGTAGACTTCGGCTTCAAGGATAGCGAGAGATGCCGCCGAACATTTTTGACCCGCATGGCCAAAAGCCGACTGGATGAGGTCTTTGATCGCAAGATCGCGGTCGGAGAGCGCCGTGATGATCATGGCGTTTTTGCCGCCCGTTTCTGCTGCCAGATCGAGACCGGGGCGCATTTTCAGGAAATTGCGGGCTGTTTCGGTGCCGCCAGTGAGGATGACGCAATCGACCCGGGCGTCGCGGATGAGTTCGCTGCCAGTTCCTTCTCCCGAGCAAGGGACGAACTGAAGGACTTCTTTTGGGATGCCTGCATCCCACAGGGCGTTGACGAGGCGCCAGCCGATGAAAACAGTATCGGATGCGGGTTTGAAGAGGACGCAGTTGCCGGTCATGAGCGCGGCCAGGATGCCGCCCGCGGGAATCGAACAGGGGAAGTTCCAGGGAGATACGACGAGGACTGTCCCTTTGGACTCCCATTTGATATCTTTCATCGCGGCCATTTTCTCCATTCGACGGCGATAGTATTCGGCGAAATCGATCGCTTCGGAAACTTCTGGATCCGATTCGAGGATCGTCTTGCCTCCTTCGGCCATCATAGCGCCGATGAGTTCGCCTCTCCGCTCCCGCATCATGTGGGCGGCGCGGGCGAGCAGATGGCTCCGGTGTTCAACGGTCGTGGCAGCCCATTCTTTTTCATGCTTCTTGGCGCAAAGTAGAGCCTCTTCGATCTGCGCTTTCCCAGCTTTTACGTAGTGGAAAAGAGGATTGTTGGGATCCGATGGGTTGCGGCCGACGCCATCGGCATTGTCGAAAATTTCTCGGCCGCCGATGACGATGGGAAGCGGCTCTATTTTGCGGTTCTTCCAGCTTTTGGCCAGGTCCTCGGCCCAGCGCCTGTTTTGAAGCAGGGAGAAGTCGGTGTCTGGTTCGTTTTCGAATGGAGCTGTAAAATCGACCGGTTGAGAAGCTGCCAGCCGATTTTGGGAGCGCCGGGGCTGGAGACTAGCTGTCTCTATCTCATCGCAGCTTTGGGAAAAGAGAAGCGTTTGGTTGTCCCAGGCATCGGAGCCTGGCTTGAGTCCGAATGCATGGCGCAAGAAGTTTTCGGGGCCGGTGTTTTCATCGAGACGGCGGATCAGGTAGGCAATGGCGTGCTGGAACTCCGCTTTTGTCGCAACGGGGCAGTAGAGGAGCATGTCGCCAGTCAGCTTTTGGACTACGCGCCGGATGTGGTCGGCCATCCCCTCCAACATTTCGAATCCGACATAGGACTCTACTTCGTTTTCGAGCCTGAGCAGCATGGCGAACGCGATATCGAATAAATTGTGGCTGGCGATTCCGAGGCGCACGGCGCGGGCGTTTTCGCGAAGGGAGCCGTAGACCACCATCCGCTTGTAATTGGCGTCCACCTCGATTTTGGAAGGATAGGGGGCTTGC
>CAZVXG010000137.1:0-3666 GCA_964631635.1 uncultured bacterium
GAAAGAAGCAAAATGAGCCCTTCGCCAGCGCTATCCGCTTTTCAAGAATCGCTCTCAAAAGGCGGCAGCTATCTTTGCGAAGGGCTTTGGGACGCTTCTAAAGCCCATCTCGCATCTCTCGCGCTCCAAGCGACAGGAAGATCGCTCCTCATCATCACGGGCGGCATGCGCGAAGACCGCCTGTTCAGCGATCTCTCTTACTTCGCTCCAAATCAATGCGTCGAATTCCCTGCCTGGGAAACGTTGCCCGGAGAAGAGATCGCGCCTAGCCCCGATATTCTGGGCAAGCGCTTCGAAGCGCTCCATATCCTTATCCAAAAAAAAACGCCTTCGATTCTCCTTTGCCCTCTCCCCTCCTTACTACAAAAAATCGTTCCCAAGGATGGGATCGCTCCTCTGCTTACGAGCTGGAAAAAAGGGACTTCGATTCCGTTTGAAAACTTGGCCTCTATCTTAAGCGCTTTAAGCTATAAGCAGGTTGCCGTTGTCTCGGACAAGGGAGAATTCGCTTTGCGCGGCGGCATCCTCGATCTGTTCCCGATCGCTTCGGCCGATCCCTATCGGATCGAATTCTTTGGCGATTCTTTAGAAACGATCCGGACGTTCGATCCGATTGGACAAAAGACTACCGGCAAGGCAAGCCAGATCTTTTTAACGCCGGCCAAAGAGCTTCCCCTTCTTCAAAAAGCGACCCGCCTATGCCCGATCTTCGAATATCTCGGAGAAGATCCTATCCTCTTCTGGGATGATCTCCTCGCTATCGAAGATACCTACGTTTCCTTGAAGCAAATGCCCGGCGCCCGTTCCCTATTCTTCTATCAGCTCGAGGATCTATTCGAAAGGCTCAAACAAACGCAGCACATTTTCTGTTCGCCGCAAAATATCGAAATGTTGGGCGAGATCAAAAAGACCGGAGAAAGAAGCAAGCTCTTCGCTCCTATTTCCTTTGAAGCCTTCCAACGCCAATTCCAGGCGTCCCGCTTCTTCCACCCCTATCGGCAAATCGAACCGCTCGAAGAAACCCTCTCAGATCCGCAACTGCAGATCCTCTTTCTCAACGCCAACGACACGGAAGAAGCGGAAGTGAAAAAACAGCTCCCTGCAATTGCCAAAAACAGCCGCTTCGAAACAGGAATCTTGACTTCCGGCCTTCTCATCAGCGATGCACATATAGCCATCATACCAAACTCCGAGATCACCCATCGGACGCATGTCCGCCGTCAGAAATGGCGCAGCACCTGTCATACGCCAGCAGCGGAATTTCATGCGCTCGCTCCGGGAGACTTAATCGTCCACTTCCATAGCGGCATCGGCCGCTATCTCGGCACGGAAAAACACGCTAACCATTTGGGCCAGGAGACTGAGTTTCTCTCTCTTGAATACGCCGATCAGAGCAAGTTGTTCGTTCCGCTTTCTCAAGCCTATCTCGTCTCGCGCTACATCGGCTCGAATGAGCAGCTCCCTCCATTGAGCCAGCTCGGCGGCAAAAGATGGCAAGCCGCCCGCCTGAACGCTCAGGCTGAGATCGTAGGCTATGCGAATGATCTGCTCCAAATCTACGCGGAGCGGGCGGTCAAAGGGGGATTCCATTACCCTCCGGATAGCGATCTCATGATCCGGTTCGAGCGCGACTTTCCCTATACGGAAACAGACGACCAGCTCCTCGCAATCGCCGCCGTTAAGAAAGATATGATGTCGGAAAAACCGATGGATCGGCTCATCTGCGGCGATGTGGGCTACGGCAAAACTGAAATCGCCATGCGCGCCGCTTTCAAAGCCGTCGTCGACGGAGGGAAACAGGCGGCGATCCTCGTCCCAACGACCGTTCTCGCCATGCAGCATTACGATAGCTTCTCACAGAGAATGGGAGGATTCCCGGTGCGCATCGGGGCCGTCTCCCGATTTCGCTCTGCCAAAGAGATCAAGGAAACTCTCGAACAAACATCAAAAGGAAAAATCGACATTCTGATCGGCACTCACCGCCTCCTTTCCCAAGATATAAAATTCAAAGATCTCGGACTGATCGTCATCGATGAAGAACAACGATTCGGCGTCCGCTCCAAAGAGCATTTGAAAAAATTCAAAGCCGGCGTCGACTGCCTGACCTTATCGGCGACCCCTATTCCTCGCACCCTCTACATGTCGCTCGTCCATGCGCGAGATATGTCGATCATCAATACCCCGCCGCAAGACCGCTTGCCCATCAAGACAATCATCGCTGAAACCGATCCGGAACTCATCCAAAATGCCCTGATGCGCGAGCTGTCGCGAGGCGGGCAGGCTTTTTATATCCACAATCGGGTCGAAACGATCTACGGCCGCGCCGAAGAGATCCAAAAGCTCGTCCCCTCTGCCCGCGTCGGCGTAGTGCACGGACAGATGGACTCCGACGATATAGACGTTATGTTCCATCGTTTCAAACAAGGAGAGATAGATTTCCTCTTCGCTACGACGATTATCGAAAATGGGATCGACATTTCCAACGCAAATACGATTTTGATCGAACGCGCCTATACCTATGGTCTTGCCGACCTCTACCAACTCCGCGGCAGAGTCGGACGCTGGAACCGCTCGGCTTATGCCTACTTTTTGATCCGCCCGCATACGCGTCTGCCGGAACAAGCACGCAAGAGGCTCAATGCCCTCGTCGAAGCGGGAGGATATGGCGGAGGGATGAAAATCGCCATGCGCGACCTCGAAATCCGCGGCGCCGGCGAATTGCTCGGCGTGGCGCAATCGGGCCAGATTTCCTCCATCGGATTTCATCTTTATTGCAAACTCCTCAAAAGAGCTATCGATGCCCTCAAAAAGCAGCGTCCCATCTCCTTTAATGAAACCAAGATGGAATTTCCCTATGATGCTCGACTGCCCGAGACTTACATCAATGAATTTTCGCTCAGAATGGAGCTCTACCATCGCCTCGGGGAGGCGGCCAATTTCCAGGAGATCGACGATCTACTGGCCGAACTCAAGGACCGGTTCGGTCCGCCCCCGCCGCCGGTCATCTGGCTCTACCACTTGAGCCGCGTCCGCGCGTTTGCCGCTGCAAATCACTTTTCATCTCTGAAATTCGACAACCTCTCCTTCCTCGCCGAACAGCAGAAAGGGAAGCTCATCGATAAGAAAACGATTCTCCTCCCCAAGAAATTCCAATCGCCGGAAGCTCTCGAAACCCACGTCATCGCCGCCCTCCAGAAGAATTTCCCCTGCGAGAGCCATATGATCAAAAATAAGGTTTAGGGAGGAACCAAAGCCTGGAGCGGAAAGGACAACTTGAGGCGAGTTGATCGATTGGACGAGCTATGTGATGGGAGCAGGAGAGGTCGTCGCACCCGGTTCGAGGTTGCGGTGGTAAGCGCCTTTGACATGGTGGGATTGCATCTCTCTAGCGTGTTTTAGGATCTTCACCCCTTTTTCGATATGGTCGGGCATATACCGATCGAAGACCCATTGGGAACTCTGCTTCGTCTTGGCAGTATCCAAGGGGAGATCCGATACGAGAAGAAGCGCCCCGAGGGTAAATTTTCTTTTATAGCTCGCGGCGAAAAGGGTCGCGCACTCCATTTCGATCCCTTGCGCCCTGGTGTTTTTCAAACGGGTCTTGAACTCCTCGTTGAATTCCCAAAAACGCATATTCGTCGTATAGGTAATGCCGATATGATAGAC
>CAZVXG010000138.1:0-3658 GCA_964631635.1 uncultured bacterium
AAAACCTCCTCTCTCCGTCAGGCTGGTCGTAGACCCCCTCAAAACGATAGGGAGCGGCATAGAGATTCAAAGACGCCAGGAACGCCGCACACGCGGCGCTAATTTTCAAACTCTTCTTTTTTAACGAATAAAGCATTCCCCTGAAACCCTTCCGCATACCAATGAGAGATCAGTTTAAACCGGGATTTTTCAAGAAATTTTTTTAAGTCATGATACTGGGTCATTCCCTTTCTAAAATCCAAAAAGTTGGTCTCGGTATAGATCGCGCTGACAGATTCTAGAATTTTCGGAGAACTTTTCAGCACCTGCAGCTCTAAACCTTCCAGATCAAGCCACATAAAGTCGATCCGATCAACCCCGCTGAGCGCACACCAATCGTCGAGGACAACGCAAGGGACAACTACCTTGGGTCCTTGATAATGAATTGCTTGCCAATCGGAAGCCTCTAAAAGAGAGCTCGCCCCTTCGAAAACAGGGTTGTCTCCCGTCGTTCCGTAGCAAACGTGCAAGACGGCTTGACCGTTGCTGCCGCTGACTGCGAGTGGATAGGCGGAGATGCTCGGAATCTCCTTCGTAGCTTCTGTGAGAAGTTCGAATGAATGAGGGTTGGGTTCAAAGGAGATGACTTTGGCTTTAGGCCATTTCTGCGCGAAGCGCACCGTGTCCTCGCCGTAGTGGCCGCCCGCCTCGAAAATTACGGGGTCCTCAGGGATGAACTCAGCGACGACGTCCAGGGGGTGGCCTAACCACTCCTCGTAGATCTTCACTCCCTCGTATCGCTGTGGGTATTGGTTGCAAAACCCTTGCAACGCTAGAAGCACCAGAATCGCTTTAAACATATTTCTCTCCTCCGGCTCAAGAGGCTCACTCCTAAAGCTAGGCGATCCTAAAGCTAAGCGATCCTCGAAAGGAGGGGAATTTACCATGAAGAATGGTATGGCGTCAGCAAAAAATTGATTTTGCGAGAGAAAGAGAACAACCAGGTACGGCCTTTTTTCGACTGCCGGGAAAACAATTGAAACCTCAAGAAATCAAAATTTTAAAAAAACGCACATTTGATTTCATTTGAATTTTAAATCGAAATGACTGATTTGAAGGATAATAAGAGAATATACAACCAAAACTGCATGACGGTTGATGCTTAGATTTTTAAGAATGGTCAAAATATCATGGACCGAGCACAAAGAATGGTCCCTAAATCTTCTGATTTTCGTAAGTTTGCTCGCGTTCCTGATCTTTTATACTCCATTTCCTCGTAGATTCATCGATCATTTAGCGCAAATGTACCAACACCAACAAGGGAAGGCTAACATCGATGCGGTTCATTGGGTCGAATTCAACCCTCGAGTATCTGATTTTTTTCAACAGAGCACTAAACGGAGCACTACAGGAGAGGCCATCGCGGTTTCTCGATGGCCTCTTGCCGCAGCAGAGATCAATCCTACGACAACCAAGAAATGGAGCTGGCCTTCGTTTCCAAAATTGAATCTCCCATTCGCGCAAACTTCTGTCCAAGACTCACCGCCCTCCAAGGGCAAATGGAGCTGGCCTTCCTTTTCAAGGTCCAACACAGGTGCTGAAATCGATCCCTATGCAGACCGGCAGCGCTTTCCCGTCCCCCAGAGGGTTACCCTGAGCCACATCGAAAGCGACCATTTCACCAACTGCTTCGCAACGAACTACACAAAAGCCCAATTATTGTTTGCAGGAGAGTATATACCGGGCAAGTTCCTGCCCCAGTTCGATTTCAGGGGAGACAGGTTCGACGATACAACCTATGCGGCTAGCGGAGGGCTTGTCCTCCGGTACATCCCAAAGGAAGGCGGTCCTGTTAATAGAATTTTGGGAATCAATGCTTATTATGATTACCGCCAAGGGAACATCGGATATTTCAAGCAAATAGGCGGAGGAATCGAGATATTGGGAAAACGATTGGATTTTCGAGCGAATGTTTATGTACCGGTAGGCGGGAAGCGGAAAATGCGAAGATGCGTGTTCGACGATTTCGAAGGCGGTTTTTTTGCAACCAAAGATTCCTTCGAATCGATTTCATTCGCGTATAATGCCGAAATCGGGTGGCTCGCAATCGACTCCTCCCGATACCTCTTCCTCTATTTGGCAGGAGGGCCTTACTACATCGCAGGAAGAAAATGTTTTGACAAAACTCTCGGAGGGGAATTTCGGATCCAGCCTCAATACAAAGACTACATCGCGCTCAATGCGATCGTAAGCCACGACCCCCTCTTTCATACTGTTTATCAATTCGAAGTGATCCTCCATCTGCCGCTGTATCTCCTTTCTAAAAAAATCCATAAGAAAGCGACAAGCGGCCTGACAGCGCGACAAATCTATCAACCGGTAATCCGGTACGACGTCATGCCAATCGGACGATGCACCTGCTGGATGTTTAACTGGGATGATCTAGCGCATTGAATGCTATCAACAATGCCCGTGCATAAATTGCTCGCAAAGATCGTTAGCAACCGCCTGGCCATTAGTTCCGTTTGCGACAAGCGTATTGAAGTTCCGCTGCGTCAAGAGATTGGGATTGGTCTGGATTAAGCGTTCAAGTCCGTCAGCAACCGCCCAGGCATTCGCTCCGTTTGCGACAAGCGCATCGAAGTTCCGCTGCGTCAAGAGATTGGGATGGGCTTGGCTTAAGAGGTCAAGTACGTCAGCTACGTCAGCAAACCACTTGTCATTCCTTCCGCTTGCGACAAGCACATTGAAGTTCGACTGCGTCAAGAGATTGGGATGGGCCGCTCTTAAGCGGAGAAGTACGGCAGTAATCGGTCCGGGATTCGCTCTGCTTCTGACAAGCGCATCGCGGTTCGCTGGCGTCAAGAGATTGGGCTGAGCATCTCTTAAGATGCGAAGTCCAGAAGCAACCACCTCGGCATGCGCTCCGTTTCTGACAAGCGCATCGAAGTTCGCTAACGTCAAGAGATTGGGCTGGGCATCTCTTAAGATGTGAAGTCCACGAGCAACCGGCCAGGCATCAGCTCCGCTTCTGACAAGCGCATCGAAGTTCTGCTGCGTCAAGAGATGATTAGGCGGGGCGGCTTGGTTTAAGGTGCGAAGTCCGTCAGCAATCGGCCAGGCATTCGCGCTATTTGCGACAAGCGCAGCGCAGTTCGCTGGCGTCAAGAGATTGGGCTGGGCTTGACTTAAGATGCGAAGTCCGTCAGCAACCTCCCGGGCAGTCACTCCGCTTCTGACAAGCGCATCGAAGTTCTGCTGCGTCAAGAGATGATTAGGCCGGGCATCTCTTAAGATGCAAAGTCCAGAAGCAATATCCTGCTGGGCATCAGCTCCGCTTCTGACAAGCGCATCGAAGTTCCGCTGCGTCAAGAGATTAGGCTGGGCTTGACTTAAGATGCCTAGTCCACGAACAACCAGCCAAGGATTCGTTCCGCTTGAGACAAGCACATTGAAGGTCCGCTGCGTCAAGAGATTGGGATGGGCCTGGCTTAAAATGCGAAGTCCGTCAGCAACCGCCTGGGCATCAACTCCGTTTGCGACAAGCGCATCGAAGTTCTGCTGCGTCAAGAGATTAGGCTGGGCATTTCTTAAGGTGCGAAGTCCGTCAGCAATCCGTTGGGCATGCGCTCTGATTGAGACAAGCGCAGCGCGGTTCATTGGCGTCAAGAGATTGGGC
>CAZVXG010000139.1:0-3643 GCA_964631635.1 uncultured bacterium
CTTGAAAGCAGTGGAGAGCTTTTTGCGCGATCTATGTATGAAAGGGATCCCGGTTCGCTATACACCGGAGCGCCTTGCGCAGATTCAAAAAATCTATCCCGGCCGAGACCCCCAACAGATCGTCCGAGAGCGGTTCGAGTATGAATTCGGCATCCTCACCTCGAAGGGCATATGCGATTACATGCTGATCGTCTATGATTTCATCGACTGGGCCAAGAAGCGGAATATCCCAATGGGGCCTGGCCGCGGTTCGGCCGCCGGTTCCATCATCTCTTACCTGACCGGCATCACTGACATCGATCCGCTTCGCTTCCATCTCTTCTTCGAAAGATTCATCAACCCCGAACGAATTTCCTACCCCGATATCGACGTCGATATTTGCATGGAACGGCGCCAGGAGGTGATCGATTTTGTCATCGCAAAATATAACAAGGAAAAAGTCGCCCAGATCATCACATTCGGCACCATGAAGGCGAAGATGGCGATCCGCGATGTAGGGCGTGTCTTGAATGTCCCCCTCTCCAAAGTCAATGAAATCGCTGCCCTCGTCCCCGAAGATCCTGCGATGACCCTCGAGAAAGCCTTTCAGATCGATCCTGAATTGACGCGCTTGATGGAAACCGATGAGGAAGCGCGCCGCGTCCTTGAAATGGCTAAAAAAGCCGAGGGGTCCATCCGCAACACAAGTACTCACGCCGCCGGACTCATCATCTCCCAGCATCCCATCACCGATCACATTCCCGTCTGCACGGCCAAAGATTCCGATATAGTCGTCACCCAGTATGCCATGAAACCCGTCGAAAGCGTCGGCATGCTGAAGATCGATTTTCTCGGCTTGAAAACCCTCACCTCCATTCAAAAATGTCTTGACGCCATTGAGGTAAGCAGCGGAAAAAAAATCGATTGGGGCAATTTACCTCTTGATGACAAGCCCACGTTCGAACTCCTGAATCAAGGAAAGACCCTCGGCGTCTTCCAGCTCGAATCCGGAGGCATGCAAGATCTCTCCAAACAGCTTCATATCGACACGTTCGAGGAGATCATCGCCGTCGGCGCCCTCTATCGCCCCGGTCCGATGGATATGATCCCTTCATTCATCAATCGCAAACATGGGCGCGAACCGATCGAAATCGACCACCCGCTCATGAAAGAGATCCTTGCAGAGACCTATGGCGTCATGGTCTACCAGGAACAAGTGATGCAGATTGCCAGCGTCCTTGCCGGCTATACGCTCGGAGAGGGCGATGTCCTAAGGCGCGCTATGGGGAAGAAGGACAAAGAGGAGATGGCTAGCCAGCGGGAAAAATTCCTCAGCGGCTCCAAAGCGGGCGGCGTCGATGCCGATACCGCTGGACGGATCTTCGACAAGATCGAAAAGTTCGCCTCTTACGGCTTCAATAAATCGCACGCCGCGGCGTATGCCTATCTCTCTTATGCGACTGCATTTTTCAAGGCGAATTTCCCAAAAGAATGGATGGCTGCCCTCATGACTTGCGACCGGGACGATCTCGCCAAGGTAGCAAAATTCATAGGCGAAGCCCGCTCTCTTCAGATCGCGGTCCTTCCCCCCGATATCAACCGATCCGGCACGGAATTCGCCGCCTCCTCCGACGGCATCCGCTTTGCCATGTCGGGAATCAAAGGGATTGGACAGGCGGCAGTCGATCACATCCTTGAGGAGAGGACAAGAGGAGGAGTCTATAAGAGCCTTTACGACTTCATCCAACGGGTCGACAAGACCCGCGTTGGGAAGAAACAGATAGAGCTTCTCTGCGAAGCGGGGTGTTTCGACTTCACCGGATGGGCGCGCGACGCTCTAAGCTTAAGCGTCGAAGCGATGTTTGATTGCGCATCGCGCGAACAGAAAGAAGCCTCCCTCGGCATCTTGAATCTCTTTTCCCTAATCAAAGAAAAGGCTTCCGATCTTTTTGCTGAAGAGCCTCCTGTCGCTTGCAAATCGACTCCGGTCCAATTACTTCAGCGCGAAAAAAAACTGCTCGGTTTTTATCTCACCGGCCATCCCATGGACAGCTATCGAAAAATCCTCTCGCGCCTTTCCTGTGTTCCGTTTAGGGAATTTGAAAATCAACCCGACGGCGCCCTGCTGCGAGCTGCCTTCATTGTAGAAAGCGCCCAGATCAAGATCTCTCAAAAAAGCTTAAAGAAATTCGCCATCCTTCTCATTGGAGATGGCCTCGAACGATACGAGCTCCCGGTTTGGTCCGACCTCTACGAGGAAAAAAACGCGCTTTTGAAGGAGAACCAGCTCCTTTATGCGATTTTACAGCTCGAACGAAAAGGGGAGACGATCCATCTCTCTTGCCGCTCGTTGGAAGATCTGACCGCCCTCGATGAGGCCAAGATCCAGGCTCTCGACGAATTTTATGACCGGCTCCAGCATCAAGCCTTTAAATCCCAATCCAAGAGCTTTGAAGCCAAATGGAAAACCAAACAGGCGTCTCAAAATGGGATCCAGCAAGAAGAGGTCAAACATCTCGTCTTAAAGCTTGACGCAGATCAGTTTCGCCTCAGTGACATCCTGGCTCTCAAGGATCTATTCCGCGCCTATCCCGGCAAATCGACTGTCGATCTTCAATTCTTTTCTGGAGCCCATCGCCGCCTCGGCACCCTTTCCATCGACGCTCAATGGGGGGTGAAGGCATCTCCTGCTTTCCTCGAGAAATTGCAGGGAATGCCTAATACCATTTATCAAAAATAAGGTTTAGAAATGCGCATCGGAGAGGATGAAAAATAATCTTCACAATTGACGGGAATCTCTCCCATCCTCTACGCTATTACTTTCATTATGGCTATGAAGAGATCTCTATTCTATTTCTTATGTTTTGCCCTTTCTCTATCCGCTCTTGAAGAAGAGGAGCTGACCTGGGACGAGGAACCCTCCGTCCTCGAGTATACGGTCGCTTTACAAGAGGCTTTACAGAACCAGGATTGGTGGTCTGCTATCGACTATGCGGAGATTATCTCTTACCATTTTCCAAAGACTCCGTTCGCCCTGGAAACCGCCTACGTCATCGGCGAGGCTTATTACAAGCTGGGACAGTTGCAGCTCGCGAATGCACGATTCACCGATTATCTGAACCGGTCGGCGTCGCCGAAGCACTTCGAAGAGGCGATCCACTATAAATTCAACATTGCAGAACGGTTCAAAGACGGGGTGAAAAAACCCCTGTTCGGCTCTCCTAAATTGCCCAAGATCGTCTCGGCTGAAGAAGACGCCTTGAAAATCTACGACGATGTAATCACCGCGTTTCCCCATGATGAGATCGCCGCGAAATCGCTCCTTGGGAAAGCTCAGATTCAGGCGAAATTCGGAGATTATAAGCCAAATTTGGAAACTCTCGATCTTTTGATCCGCCGTTTTCCGAAACATGATTTGACGGCTCAGGCGTTTCTTGAAAAAAGCCACGTCTACTTGATGCAGTGCAAGGAGAAAAGCCTCGACCCCGCTTTGCTTGATTTGGCAGACGTCAACCTGCGCAAATTTCGTCTCGCATTCCCGCGAGAGGTGCGAATCCAGGAGGCTGAAAAGGACTTTGCTCAGATGCAGGAGATCTTTGCTGGACATCTCATGGAGATTGGCCGATTTTTTGAAAAAACTCACAAAATTCCCGCCTCGATCCTT
>CAZVXG010000140.1:0-3640 GCA_964631635.1 uncultured bacterium
TAGAATCCATCTTTAGTGCCTTCAGGACCATTCACGTTGATCATGAAGCCTGGAACGAACAGATCGCGAAGTTCGTTTTCCGGAGGAATTTTCTCTATTTTCTTAGACACTCCTGGAACACTTTCCGTAAAAGTCGTTTCCTTGGCGCCTACAATCTCTTTGAGTCTTGAAACGTCTGAAACACTTCTTAGAAAAAATAATAAACCGTAAAGATCCTTGATGGCATTCATGTACGCTGTAAGCTCAAAATCGAGCGCTGAAGATCGAGAATCCTTTAAGGCTAGTCTCGCAAAATTGACCGCATGATAATTGGTCCGTTCTGCAATAGATCCAACAGATATGGCTCCGAATCCTTCTCGAGTGGTTGGAGCATTCTGCGTCCGAAACCTATTTCTGATTCTTTCTATTCCTTTCATGTCAGCAAGTATAGTGAAGCAGTGATGTCGAAATCAAGAAAAAGCCCGGGTTTTCCCAGGCTCTACTACTTTTTGGAGGTGGAGAGAATCGAACTCTCGTCCTTAGCGAACGCCACATCGATGACTACATGCTTAGTGCCCTTGGTTAAGTCGACCTTGCCGGAAGGCGCTCCGCTAGGGGCCGACTGAATCGTTTGTGATCTCGAATCCCCGCCAAAACGGCTCCAAAAAACGGGGTTCATACCGAGATGTATGACGGTGGAACTCTGGAACTCCCGGTCTGATCCCAGGCCACCGGCTAGCTTAGGCGGTTAAGCCGCAGCCAGCTCCAAATCTACATTAGATTTAGCAATTATGGTTTTAATCGGATTTTTTAGGAGGCCAACCGATCATCCTCCGCATGCCACCCATGCTTTATTCCCAAGTCGAAACCTTGACACCCCCGCGATCGGCATGCCTTTCCAGCCATGCCCAGGGCGGGGACGTTAAGCAGCAATGGATTACATACTCATTGTACCAGATTGTCAAATTTTCTGGAAGGGGGTTCCTTTTTAGGGGCTTAAGCGTTAGAATGAGGACTTTTTATAGAGGTTTTTATGTTCCATTGCGATCAGGAGGAGACGTTTCCCCAGCGGGAAGAGCGGGTTCTCCGTTTTTGGAAAGAGGGAAAGCTATTTGAAAAATCGGTCGAACAGAGGAAAAACAGCCCTCTGTTCTCGCTCTACGACGGCCCTCCTTTTGCGACGGGGCTGCCTCACTATGGACATATCCTTGCCGGGACGATCAAGGACGTAGTCCCCAGGTATAAGACGATGAAGGGCTTTTGCGTTCCCCGCCGCTTTGGCTGGGATTGCCATGGCCTGCCGATCGAAAACGAGATAGAAAAAGCCAAAATGCTATCGGGAGCCGATTCGATCGAGGCATTCGGGATCGCGAACTTCAACGAGGAGTGCCGCAGCATCGTCTTGCGCTATACAGCGGACTGGAAAAAGACGGTGGACCGGATGGGACGCTGGGTCGATTTCGACCATGCCTACCGGACGATGGACTTGCAGTTCATGGAAAGCGTCTGGTGGGTTTTTCAGCAGCTCTTTGATCGGGGGCTTGTCTATGAGGGCTTCAAGGTGATGCCCTTTTCCCAAAAGCTGGGAACCCCTCTTTCGAACTTCGAAGCGAATCTCAATTATAAAGAGGTCGACGATCCTTCTTTGACGGTCGCTTTCGAGTTAGTGGATGAGCCGGGCACTTACCTGCTGGCCTGGACGACGACTCCCTGGACGCTTCCTTCGAACCTGGCCTTGATGGCAGGGGGGAGGCACGAATATGTGAAGGTGCGCGATCCGAATACGGGGAAGCTCTACATTTTAGCGGCTGCGCGGCTCAGAGAGATTTTTAAGGAAGCGGTCGAGGAGATAGACCGGTTCAAAGGGTTGACCTTGGAAGGAAAGAGGTATCGGCCGCTCTTTCCGTTCTTCGCCGACAGGAAGGAGGCTTTCCGCGTCATCTTGGAGGAAGGCGTCTCCATCGAAGAGGGAACGGGGATCGTCCATGCAGCTCCGGCATTCGGGGAAGTCGATTTTTACGCTTGCAAGCGGGAGAATATCGAGCTTGTCTGTCCGGTCGACAGCAACGGGAGGTTCACGGCCGAAGTGCCTCCTTATGCGGGGCAGCTCGTGAAGGATGCCGACAGGGAGATCATGCGCGATCTGAAGAAACAGGGGTCGGTGTTCTACCAGGGAACAATCCGGCACCGTTATCCGTTCTGTTGGCGCTCCGATACTCCATTGATCTACAAAGCGGTGCGCACGTGGTTTGTCGCGGTCGAAAAAATCAAGGATGCGCTCTTGGCCGCAAACGAACAGATCTATTGGGTCCCTGGCTATATCAAAGAGGGGCGTTTCGGAAAATGGTTGGAAAACGCGCGCGACTGGGCGATCAGCCGCAACCGCTACTGGGGAACGCCGATCCCTCTTTGGAGGAACGACCGGGGGGATCTCGCCGCCGTGGGCAGCATCGCGGAACTGGAAAAATTGACCGGGGCGAAGATTAAAGATCTCCATCGCCATTTCATCGATGATCTGACGTTCGAAAAGGAGGGGCGTCTTTATCGGCGCATTCCAGAGGTATTCGATTGCTGGTTCGAATCGGGATCGATGCCGTATGCGCAAAATCACTATCCTTTCGAGAATAAGGAAACGTTTGCAAAGAGCTATCCAGCCGATTTTATTGCAGAGGGGCTCGATCAGACACGCGCCTGGTTCTATACGCTGACCGTCCTTTCCGCGGCGCTTTTCAACAAGCCGGCATTCAAGAATGTCCTCGTCAACGGGATCATCCTCGCTGAAGATGGAAACAAGATGTCGAAGCGCTTGAAGAACTACCCCGATCCGGAGACGGTGATCAATAAATTGGGAGCTGACGCGATCCGGCTCTACATGCTCAATAGCCCGGCGGTTAAAGCAGAGGATATGCGATTTGCGGAGCGGGGCGTGGAGCATATCTTGAGACAGGTATTGATTCCGTTTTGGAACTCGTTCGTCTTTCTCTCCACATACGCTAAGATTTATCAATGGCGCCCGGAAAGTTTAAAGAAACCGACAGCTTTGATCGACCGTTGGATCCTATCCCTGACGCAGAAATTGATCCGCGATGTGGAAGGGGGCATGGATGTTTATGAACTCAACCGCGCAGTGGAACCGCTAGTCGGATTCGTCGAACAGCTGACCAATTGGTACATTCGCCGCTGCCGCACCCGTTTTTGGGCGGATGCAGATACTCCGGATCGGCGCGCGGCATTCGGAACCCTTTACGAAGTCCTGATGCAACTGGCGAAGGTTTCAGCCCCATTCATTCCGTTCTTGAGCGATGCGGTTTATCTGGAGTTGAAAACCGCCGCGATGCCTGAATCGGTCCATCTGTGCGAGTTTCCCACCTATGAAGAGGCCCTGCGCGATGAGGAGCTGGAAAAAGAGGTCGAGGCGGCGCAAGTGGCAGTCAGTCTTGGACACTCCTTGAGGAAAGAATACAAGCTGAAGGTGCGGCAGCCATTGTCGAAGGCGCATCTCATCACGTCGAATCCCTCGCTGCTCCATTCCCTGGCAAAGCAGATGCAGCTCATCGCCGATGAATTGAACGTCAAGAAGATCGATTTGCACAACAATGAGACTGAGTTTGTCCAATGGCTGGCCAAACCGAATTTTCCTGTTTTGGGCAAGAAGATCGGC
>CAZVXG010000141.1:0-3602 GCA_964631635.1 uncultured bacterium
TAGATGCCTTAGATAAGGGGTTATGTCAGTTTCAGGGTTTTTAAGCAGGCTTTGATCGAGGCATTCCTCGAGAGTGAATCTCCCTGACTTGAGGCGTTGCAGGACCGAGAGGTGGGCGCCGCAGCCCAGGATGTTGCCAATGTCTTGTGCAAGAGAGCGGATATAGGTTCCCTTGCTGCAATCGACGAGGATTTCCAGATGAGGATAGGTAAATGCGAGAAGCTGGATCGAAAGGCGCACCAGCGCGGGCTGCCGTTCGACGGTGATTCCCCGCCTCGCAAGGTCGTAGAGTTTTTTCCCGCCGATTTTCTTCGCGGAAAACATAGGGGGAACCTGGAGGATTTGTCCCTGGAACGTAGAAAGGGCCAGTTCGATTTGAGCAAGCGTGGGGACGAGATCGGAGCGGGCAATCACTTGGCCATCGGGGTCATGAGTGTCGGTAGAAATCCCGAGAGTCAAGGTGGCTTTGTACTGTTTATCGGAGCCGAGGAACTCCTCAGAGCGGCGAGTGTAAGAGCGGCCGATGAGCATAACCATGACTCCGGTGGCAAAGGGATCCAGAGTGCCGGCGTGGCCGATCGTCTGTTCCCTGGTCAGGCGGCGCAATTGGGAGACGATCTGGAACGAGGTCGAACCGGCGGACTTGTCGACCAACAGGATGCCGTTATTCATGGGAGCGGGAGAGGCGTTCTTTTTCTATATCGGACAGGATCTTTTGGATCTTCATATGTTCGTCGGCCGATTTATCGAGCTTAAAGGTCAAATTGGGGAAATAGCGCAATTCGACTTTTTTTGCTGCATTAACGGCGATGAATCCAGCAGCGGTTTGCAGCGCGGCGATTACTTTCTCCTTTTCAACATCAGTCCCGAGCATGCTGATGTAGACCTTCGCATGATGGAGGTCGGGCGAAGTTTCCACTTGGGTCACAGTGACGAATGTATTGACATGCGGGTTGCGCACTTCCTTCTGGATGACCTCGAACAGAACTTCCTTGAGAAGCGAGTTGATCCGGCTAAGTCGATTCTTCTTCATGAACCTATCTCACAAATCCTGGTCGAGGTAAGTGATATCGTAAGCCTGAAGGATATCTCCTTCGACCACGTCGTTTTGCCCATCGAGGACAAGGCCGCATTCAAAGCCCTCTTTGACTTCTTTTGCGTCTTCCTTCAAGCGCTTGAGCGAAGCGATTTTCCCTTTCCAGATCGTCTCTTTACCGCGGATTTGCCGGAGGAAGCTTTGCCGTTTCACGATCCCTTCAGTTACCTGGCAGCCTGCAATATTGCCCAATTGGGAAGATTTGAAGACAGCTTTGACGATCAGTGCGCCCGTATCGGTTTCCTGCTCGAGCTTGTCGAGAAGGTTTCGCATCCTGATTTTCACTTCGTCGATAAGATGATAGATCACGTCCTGGACATAGACGGCAATGCTCTTTTGCTTGATCAGAGTGTCGGCGCGGCTTTCAATGCTGGTATGGAACCCGATGATGGTCGCTTTCGAAGCAGCCGCGAGCTCGATATCCGATTCAGAAATTTCCCCGACGTCTGCGCTGACGATTTCAAGGCGCACTTTTTTGGAATGGATCTTAAGGAGCGAATTCCTGAGCGCTTCCAGGGAACCTTGCACGTCGGCGCGGAGAATGAGGGGAAGGATCTTGAGCTCGCCGCTCTCTTTCTTCGCCATCATTTTTTCCAGGCTGCTCGATTTTGGACCTCTGAGAAGATCCTGGCGGTGTCCTTCCGCCCGGGCTTTGGCGAGTTCGCGGGCTTCTTTTTCATTCTTGACGACGATGAATTCACTGCCGGCGAGCGCTAGTTCGGAAAGACCTGTAATCTTTATCGGCGAGGAAGGTCCCGCTTCTTCTACAGCCATTCCATGTTCGTCTTGCATGGTCTTGACTCGTCCGGAAAAATGTCCGAAGACGATCGCATCCCCTTTGCGGAGGGTGCCATTCTGCACGAGGACCGTGGCGACCGCGCCAAGGCCTTTATGCATTTCCGATTCGAGGATCGTTCCACGGGCGCGGGAAGTGGGGCTGGCGCGCAGTTCCAGGATTTCTGCCTGCAGCGCAATCATTTCGAGGAGTTCCGGAATCCCTTGGCCAGTCGCTGCAGAGCAATTCACGACAATCGTCGCCCCTCCCCAGGCTTCCGGGAGCAGTTCGCGATCGGAGAGTTCCCGATACACTTTCTGGGCGTCGAAATTGGGTTTGTCGCATTTGTTCAGGGCAACGAGGATCGGAACATTGGCTTCCCTCGCCTGCTTGATGGCTTCTTCGGTTTGAGCGCGGATCCCTTCGTCTCCTGCGATGACGAGGATCACGATGTCGGTTACGTTAGCGCCGCGGGAGCGCATCTCTGAAAAGGCTTCGTGGCCCGGCGTATCGAGGATCGTGACGCCTCCGGCTTTCGCAGTGACTTTGAAAGCGCCGATATGCTGCGTGATGGCTCCAGCTTCTCCTGCGACGCGGTTCGATTTGCGGATCGCATCGATTAGGCTAGTCTTGCCGTGGTCGACATGGCCCATAAAGGCGACGACAGGAGGTCTGAGCACATGGAGTTCAGCCGAGATCCCTTGGATTTCCTGCCGGATCGTCTGATCGGTGATCCGGATCCGTTTTTCTTCAGAGGTATCGATCTGAATGTCACAGTCGAAATCGTGGCCTAAGAGCTGAACGGCTGTCTCGTCTATGAGATAGTCGTTGAGAGTGAGGGTCATCCCCTGCATGAGGAGTTTGGCGATAAGCTGGGAAGCTTTGAGCTTCATCGCTTGGGCGAGATCCTTGATCGTGACCGGGAGCCGAATGGAGAGGGACTTTGGCCTGACGATTTCTTCGATTGGTTTTGCATAGCGAGGTTTATAGGCACGCCTTTTGCGCCAAGCTTCATTGTCGATGTCGCGTAAGCCCTGCCGGTCTCGAGAATCAAAGGTGCGGAGTTCCTCTTTTTTCTTAAGGCGGAGATCTTTCGGAGGTTCCTTTTTAACAGGAGGCTCGAACGCTTTAAAGGGAGGCGCTTCGGATGCAGGAGCCGGTTTTCCTTCTGCGGGAGCGGGTTTCTTTTCGCCAGTTATTCGCGCGCTTTCAACGGGAGGGATTGCAGCGGCGGGCGTTTCTTCGTGGGCTGAGGACGGAGGGACATGCGGGATTGGCTCGGTTGGTTCCGGTTTCGTTTCCTCAGGCGTAGAGGGGCCCTGGATGATCCGGGACTTCTTTTTCTTTGGGGCTGCGACGGGTTCGGTTTCCCGTTCTTTCCCGCGGGCTGCCAGCGTCTTTTCCGCTTGTTTGAGGGCAGAAGTAATGGCTGAGTCTTCCTTAAGGCGCGTCAGACGCTTTTTCGGTTCCGATTCAGAAGGAGCGCTTTCCCCTTTTGAGGTTTCGCGAGCCGACTCCGCCGGCTCTGCAGGCTTTTTTGTTTTCAAAGAGCCGGCGAGCTGCAGGTTTTTAATATTCAGTTTCAGGTGTTTACCCAAGGTCATCCCTTTCTTTTGCGGATTTGTTCGACGATCTTATCGGCCAAGTCATAGTAATTGACTCCAGGTACCTTTGTGGTAATTTCGGCTGGATTCGATTGCATGAACTTGCGCATCGTATCATAACCCGCTC
>CAZVXG010000142.1:0-3531 GCA_964631635.1 uncultured bacterium
CGAGTTCTTTGATGACTTGCCGAGCCAGCCAGAAGACTTCCATATTTTTTTGGCAGAGCAGAACAAAATCCTCGCGCATTTCAAGGAGCAATTTCAGGGGGTGCATTCCGGCGTGGATCGAGATCTCTTCAGCTTGGACGGCTAGAGCGTCCTGGAGGGAAAGAATGTCGAGAAGAGCGCTTCGGTCCAGTGGCAGAAAGAGGCTTTTGGGAAGGTGGTTGCGGATATCGTTTTTTGTCAGATCGGCTTCGTGCTCGAGCCTGGAAATGTTCGCGGCGATCCTTTCGATTGCGGCTGCATCCTGCTCGATGGATGCTTTGAAGAGAGCGGGAAGCTCTGCGACGCAAGAGGCCACTTTCCCCATATGGATTTGAAGCGGAGCGAAGGGGGATTTTCCAAATAATCTTGCTATCGTAAGCACGACGAAAAGGATACGGAACAGTTACGAAAAAATCAATTCTTTATCCCGGTCGCCCAGCACCTTGACTTCTCCCACGGGAAGAGAACCAAGGGTAAGAGACCCGATGCGGATTCTGGAGAGTTCCATGACATCGAGCTTCGCGCGCTCGGCGATGATCCGGACCTCGTGTTTTTTCCCCTCTTTGACGCAAATCCGGAAGGTGCCCCGACGTATCTTGGTCACGGAAACAGGCCGGACCCATTTGTCATCGACCCGAGCTCCTTCGGCTAGAGTCTTGAGAGATTCCGCACTGATTTCCTGGGCTGTTTTGACGATGTATTCCTTGATGATTTTTGCAGAAGGGTGGATCGCCCGATGGGCAAAATGGCCGTCGTTGGTCACGATGAGCAAGCCGGTGCTTTCCTTATCGAGCCGGCCGACTGTAAAGAGCCGCTCGCTTGCGTGGGGGAAAAAATCGAGGACGATCGGTTTTTTCCCGGGTCTTACGCTCGAGCAGATGACACCTCTGGGTTTGTTGAGCATATAGGAAATTTTTTTCTGTTCGCCCAAAACCTGCTCGGAATCGACGAGGATCTGGTCGTCCTTCCAGTCTACGAGGGTTTGCGGGATCTTGACGGTCTCTCCGTTCACCTGGACCCGTCCGGCGAAGATCAGCGCCTCGCAGGCGCGGCGCGAAGCGACTCCAGCGGCCGCCAAAGCCTTGCTCAATCTTTTTTTTTCCATAGGGCATGCAGTATAAACAATCGCTCTATTTTCTTCTATGCGGTAATATCCTTGGAAAGGAGAAACCCCAGATGCCATCCAAACTCATCCTCATGCGCCATGGACAATCGATCTGGAATAAGCAAAATCTTTTTACCGGCTGGGTCGACGTCGCATTGAGCGAAGAGGGGATCCAGGAATCGATCGAAGGGGGGAGGAAGATCCGGAATATAGCCGTGGATGTGGTGTTCACTTCTACCTTGATCCGCGCCCAGATGACGGTTGTCCTCGCCCTGCTCCATCATGGATCGGGCAAGATCCCGGTTTTCCAGCATCCAGGAAACGGGAAGGTCGAGCAGTGGTCAAAGATATTCAGCGAAGAGACGAGGAAAAGGACCATCCCCGTCTATTCGGCCTGGGAACTCAACGAGCGGATGTACGGCAATCTCCAGGGTTTGAATAAAGAGGAGATGGCCAAAAAATATGGAGCCGACCAGGTGCATATTTGGCGCAGGAGCTACGATGCGGCCCCGCCAGAGGGAGAAAGCCTCGCTATGACTGTCGAAAGAGCGCTTCCCTATTTCCAAAAAAGGATCGTTCCCCATTTGGAAAAAGGAGAAAATGTCTTCATCGCGGCTCATGGCAATTCCCTTCGAGGCGTCGTGATGCACCTCGACGGCTTGTCGAAAGAAGAAGTCGTGAAGCTGGAACTGGCGACCGGAGAGCCTCTCATATACTCCTACGCAAAAGGGCTATGGAAAAGGGAACTTTAGAATTCGATTGCCACACGGCGACTCATCCCTGTCAAGGGGCATTGGAACGGATGAACAGCTGTTTCGGGATCCGCCCGAACCTGGAAGACCGCTTGCAGCTAGAGGAAGCGATCTACGATCTCGCCGGAGCTTCCCGCGAGGATCTCTTCGTCTTCGCCGCTTCCGCAGCGGAAGCGGTTTGCCAAGTGATTTGGTCGGTCTTCTCCGAGCGTTCCCGCAAAGAGGGGAAGACTCATTTTATCGCCTCTTGCACCGAAGACGCCCCTACTTTGCAAATGCTCAAGCGATGCGAAGATCTCGGCTGTACGGTGAAGATCGCTCCCATAGACGGACAAGGGAGAATCGATCTGGTCAAATTGAGAGATCTGATCACTCCCCGGACCGCTCTCATTTCTACGGCGGTTGCGCATGGACTGACTGGGGTGATCCAGCCGATCGAAGAGATCTGCAAACTCGCGAAAGAGCGAGGCGTCCTGCTCCATCTCGACGCCTCCTATTCCTTGGGGAAAACCGCCACTTGCTTCGCTGAATCCTCCGCCGACTACCTGACTTTTTCTGGAGAGCGGATCCACAGCGTAAAAGCCTCCGGCGGATTGTTCGTCAAAAAGGGACGCCCTCTTCTTCCCTTCATACCAGGCGCCGTCTTCGATTTTCCAAGTTTCACGGCTCTTAGCGCGGCGGCCCGTTTTGCGGCTCTCTCCCTCGATGCGATGGGACTCGAGACAGCGCGCCTTCGCGATCTGCTCGAAAGCGAAATCCAGCGGCATGTTTCCGATGCTCAAATCCTTTTTCTGGATACGCCCCGCCTTCCCAATACGACAGCGATCGTTTTCCCCCGCGTTCACGCCGAAGCGCTTTCCTATTTCCTGAAGCGAAAAAGGGTGTATCCCAACAGTTCCGGCGCCTACTGCCAGCATTTGCACAGCGTTCTTGGCGCATCGGGCATCCAGAGCGAAGGCGCCCTTAGCTTTTCTTTAAGCCGTATGACGACTCAAGAGGAAGTTGTGCGCGGATCGGTCCTCATCGGCGATGCAGTGAAATCGCTCCGGGCGATTTCCGAGGATCTATTCTAATGGAGCTATCGATCAGCAAAAAACTAAAAGATAAACTCGATCGGTTGCGCTATGTGGGGTTTTTCACTGTCAAACAGGCCGAAGAAAAGAACATGCGCCTTGTCACAGGGCGCGAAGGGAAGGTTTGCCTTTATTGGCTCGTCGATGAAACGGATGGGGTGATCGCCGATGCAAAGTTTCAAGCGTTCGGCCCTCCAGCCTTGATCGGAGCCGCAGAAATCGCAAGTGAACTCGTACTCAGGAAAAACTACGATCAGGCTTCGCGTGTGTCAGCCGATTTGCTCGATCATCACGTCCGAGACCGGAAAGAGATCCCCGCATTTCCTGCCGATGCCCATCCTTTCTTGAACCAGATCCTTTCGGCGATCGACCGGGCTGTCCATCAATGCATTGACATTCCCTATGCTGCTTCCGACTATGCCGCCACCCCTATCGAATGGGACGTCGGGGATAGCCCAGGAGGGATCCCGGATTGGGAGCACCTATCGCAGCAACAAAAAATCGGCATCCTGGAAGAGGTGATCGACAAGGAAATCCGCCCCTATATCGAACTCGATGCAGG
>CAZVXG010000143.1:0-3503 GCA_964631635.1 uncultured bacterium
ACTCACGACCCTCACGTTGGCAACGTGATGCTCTACCACTGAGCTACGCCCGCATGCCACAAAGCCATCTAGTATAGGTTCTTCCCGAATTTTTGGGCAAGGCCTGGGGGTTGCAAGTTGGGTCTTTCTTCGCACCCGGCCTAATACCTTTTATCAAAATTAAACTTCAGAACTGCGGACGACTTTTACCTGCGACTCGGCAAAATCCGTTGAGAAGACACCGATGACAAGGAAAATCTGTAAGAGGCTGATCTTATCTTATGTTGCCAGTATTTCGATAGAGAAAAGCTATTCGTGAACGCGCCCGATTGCGTACCCATGCCCGATTTAAATTTTTTTGTTGCCCAAGTTTTAAAAAATCTGTAAAACCAAAACTCTGGATCAATTCGATTCGTGAAAGGTTATGCTGAATTTCAGAAAACTCAGACAAGATTTTGCCTCGGCTATCTTGAAAGAGGGGCGTCAACTCTTCGAGAAGAATAAGATCGTCGCGGCGAAGATCATCCGGCTCGATAACGACGTGATCCGCTTCAGCAGCAAGATCCTGGGCAATTTCGAAAATACCTACGAGAGCGAAATCGAGGTAGACCGGTTCGAATCGCAGGCGGTCCATACGAATTGCGATTGCCCGAGCCGATTCGACTGCCAGCATTTGGCGGCGCTGATCTTCTATCTGGAAGAAAAAATCGATTCGCTCCTGGTGGAATTTTCAAGAGAATCGGATATCGCGAAAAGCGAAGTACTAGGCACGGAAGAGAAAAAAGAACTGATCGAGGTGATCAAAGAGGCGGAAACAAAGGAAGAGGTCAAGCAAGACGCCCGCTATCAAAAGCAGGTGCTGCAAGAATACGTCATCTCTGCCAATCTCTTGTCTCATTCGCCTTTTTTCCTGCCTCATGAGGGCAATTTGCTGGCCCAGGGAGAGCTGGGGATTATTTTTAATCCCCAGTCCCTGGAGCAGGGAGACAAGAAGACCAGGGTGGAATTCCAATTGGCGCTGAGGCTGCCGACCCGTTCCAAGCCGCTGCAGATTTCCCAGTTGAAGACTTTTCTCGACGCAGTCCGTTACGAAGAGCCTCTGTTCGTGGCAGGGAGGCGCCTATTTTTTTCGCTGAAAAGCTTCGACGAGATCGGTTCGGTTTTGCTCCAGTTGCTTCTCGATCACGCCCGTTTCAATGAAAATGCGCAGAATGAACGGACGCAGAGGATCGGCGGGCTCGACCCCGAAGTATTCGGACTCCTCCTTGCGAAGACCCATGAAATCGCGATGCGCTTGGCGGGGCCGAGAGGATTCAAGAATCTGGACGATGATTTGCCGCAGCTGCCTTGCCTTTATCTGGGGACGTTGGAGACGCCTTTGCGCTACGCCTTGAAGCCAGTGGGACTCCGGTTCAACCTGGAATACATGGAACCTCCGGCAGCCAAGATCCTGTTAAAGCCGATGCTTGTGGTCAAGGAAGCGGCGCTTAAGCCGGAAGAGGTAGTTTTATTCGCATGCGCAAGTCCGGGGATGCTCTTGCAAGACGCGTACTATCGGTTCGCGCCCCACATCAAACGGACTCATCTATTGAATCTCGAGTCGATCCGGGAGATGGCGATTCCGGAGGCGCTGTTCGGGACGTTCGTCGAAAACGCAATGCCGGAACTCAAGCGGTTTGCCGAAGTGGGCGGAGAGGAGATCATCGACCGGTTTGTGACGCTGCCGTTCGTTGGAAAATTGGGCGCCCGGTGCCATCTCTCCTATTTGGACGGAGAATTGGAAGCGTCGCTCTTCTTTTCTTACGACGGACAGGAAGTGCCGGCCGCTCAGGAAAAACTGGTCTACGAAGAGATCCAGGCGTTTGTCTCCGAGCAAGGGGTTTTGGCCAGGAACCTGGTCGAAGAGCGGCAGATCGTCGAAGAGCTGTTCCAGGATTTCGTCTTTCAGTCGCAGACTTCCACTTACCATGCCAAGACGGAAAAGAAAATCGTCGAATTCATGACCGGGGTGATTCCGCGCAACCAGCATCGGATCCAATTCGAATGTCCGCAGAATCTGCTCGACCAATTCATCTACGATGAGACCTCCTTCAAATTGTCGCTCGATGCGGGCGCTACGGTGGGCTACTATGATATCGATCTGGTCGTGAACGGATCGCTCAAGGGCGTGAAATTGGAGCTTCTATGGGAATGCGTCGCTTCGAAGCGGGCCTACCTGGAACTCGATGCAGCGAAAGCGCGGACGAAAGAGTCGGCGGCCCGTTTCTCGAAGATCCTGGTGCTTGATTTGGAGCGGATCGGCAAACTCGTCCAGCTTTTCGATGAGCTTGGGATCAAAAAACTCGATGACCATAAGGAACAAAAGCCGCTTTGGAATCTGACGACGATCGACCCCGCGGCATTCGCGGGATTGCCCGTTGAATTTTCGATGTCGGAAAGGCTGCTCGAAATCCGCAGGCAGATGCTCGGAGAAAGCTCCATGGCCGCTGCGCCGATTCCCAAAGAAATCCGGGCGGAACTCAGGCCATACCAGATCGAGGGGGTTCATTGGCTAGAGCGGCTCCGGACGATGTATTTGAACGGAATTTTGGCCGACGACATGGGCCTTGGCAAGACGCTGCAGGCGATCGCTGCGATCACGCAGATGCATAACAAAGATAAGCAAACCCGCGCCTTGATCGTCTGCCCTACATCGCTGCTCTATAACTGGAAAGAAGAGATCCACAAGTTCAATCCGAAGCTGTCGGCGCTGGTTGTCGACGGGATTCCAAGCCAACGGAAAAAACTGCTGGCGAAAATCGGCGAATACGATGTGACGATCACTTCCTACACACTGTTGCAAAAGGACATAGAAATCTACTCGCATCTCCAGCTCCATTACGCGATCCTCGACGAAGCGCAGCACATCAAAAATCGAGGGACGCGGAATGCGAAATCGGTGAAAATGATCCAGTCGGCCCATCGGTTGATCTTAACTGGTACCCCGATCGAAAATTCGCTCGAAGAGCTCTGGAGCCTCATGGACTTCCTCATGCCGGGATTCTTAAGCACTTTCGAGCGGTTCGTGGAAAAATATATCCGCGTCAGCGGCAAGGCAGCCTCCCAGAACATCGACTATCTGCGTAAAAAAGTTTCTCCGTTCATTTTGCGCCGCATGAAGAGCGATGTGCTGCAGGATTTACCTCCGGTCGACGAGATCGTTTACCATTGCCAGCTTTCCAATGTCCAGCAGGAACTCTACCGGTCGTATGCCGCATCGGCGCGAGACGAACTGGTCAAATTGGTCGAACGAGATGGCTTTGACAAGGTGCAAATCCACGTTTTAGCTACCTTAACCCGGCTCAAGCAGATCTGCTGCCACCCGGCGATTTTCGCAAAAGAAACTGCCGAGATGGGCGATTCGTCTAAATACGACATGCTTCTCGAATTGCTGCAGACCCTTGCCCTGAGCGGTCACAAGACCGTGATTTTCAGCCAATATACGCGGATGCTGCAGATCATGCGGGAGGATTTCGAGCAGCGGG
>CAZVXG010000144.1:0-3484 GCA_964631635.1 uncultured bacterium
TCATCCAAATCCACCAGATTAATGGGACGAAAAATGGGGCCGTGTAATTCAGGGTCGTCGCATCGACGAGATTGAGGTCGCGGATGGCCAGAAAATAAAGAAAATAGCTACCCACTCCAAAGAGATCGCGAAGGATGTGATCCGAAAGAAATGGAGTTTTGAGCAGCTTGATTCCATTGCGCAGAGCGATCGGCAGGATGCAGAGCCAGCTGACCAAATTTTGGATGAAGAGGATCTGCACCGTCGGGATATTCCCCTGGAAGCTCCACACGATCGAACTGACGGTGACGAAAAATAAATAAGCGATGAGGCAGGTGCCGATTCCCAGGAGAAGATGCTGAGGAGCGGGTTCGTGGTGAGAGGTGGTCATATTTGGGTTTTAGTCTAGCTTAAGATAATACCATTTATCACAATTAAACTTCAGAACTGCGGACGGCTTTTACCTGCGATTCGGCAAAATCCATTGCGCATTTCTAAACCTTATTTTTGATAAATAGTATAATTTTCCTGTTAACTCAATTCCAGAATTGGTAGATGTGAATAAGAGGTAGTAGATTTATGGAAGAAAAGAAAAAATTGGAATGGTTGGAATTCGATCTCCTGGAGCCTTATTCTCATGTGATCCACGGCGTTTTTTCCCGACATGGCGGGAGGAGCGAAGGTTCTTTTGCAACGCTTAACCTGTCCGATTCTGTAGGAGATAGTCCAGACAGAGTGAAAGAAAACCGCGAAGCGGTCCGCAGAGCGGTCGGCTTGCCCAAAATCTGCTATGCGCTTCAAACTCACGGTAGCAATGTCCATCGGGTGACGGCGAAAAATCTCGAAAAAATTCCTCAGGCAGACGCGCTATTTACGACGGAAAAGAATATCGGATTGGCCATCACGCATGCCGATTGCCAGGCGGCGATTTTCTACGATCCCGTCCACGAAGCTGTAGCAATTGCACATGCCGGATGGAAGGGGAGCGCCCAGAATCTCTATGCCAGAGTCGTCGAAGCGATGCATCGGGATATCGGCACGCAGGCCCATAACCTCATCGTCTGCATTTCTCCGTCGCTCGGCCCCGATCATGCCGAATTTAAAAACTACAAGCATGAACTGCCGCCCGATTTATGGAGCTTCCAAGTCAAGCCGAACTATTTTGATTTTTGGGCGATCAGCAAAAAACAGCTCAACGGATGCGGAATCGCCGAGAAGAATATCGAGATTGCCAGCGTTTGCACCCTCTGCAGCCAGAACGATTACTTCTCTTATCGGGCTCATAAAGAAACGGGCCGCAATGCCACGGTCGTGGGAATGAAAAGTTAGAGTAGTTTGGCTAAAAAAAGCGGCAACAGTGTAACATCCCCCCATGCAAGCAGCCGATTTACGCCTGCAAGGGCTCAAATGCATCACCCCGCGCGTGTTCCATGACGAGCGGGGTTTTTTCTTCGAAAGCTACCGGCAGTCTCTCTACGCAGAGCACGGCGTCGCCGTTGCTTTCGTGCAGGATAATGCCTCTTTTTCAAAGAAAGGGACGATCCGGGCGCTCCATTTCCAATCCCATCCGGGGCAGGCCAAACTCGTCTCCTGCAGTTTAGGAAAAATCTGGGATGTCGCGGTCGATGTCCGCCCCGGCTCTCCCACGTTCAGACAGTGGGAAGCAGTCGAACTCGACGACGTCCACCACCGGCAACTCTTCCTTCCCGCAGGGTTCGCGCATGGGTTTTGCGTTTTGAGCGATACGGCGCTGATCCACTACAAATGTTCCACTGTCTACAATCCGAAGACCGAATGCGCGATCCGGTGGAACGATCCCGACCTCGCGATTCGCTGGCCAATTGCCGAACCGATCCTCTCCTCGCGCGATCAAACGAGCCCTTTCTTTAGAGAGGTCTACCCATCGTGAAGCTTTGGATCGCGGGAGCCAATGGATTGCTCGGCTCAAGCCTAAAGCCTAAAGCCGATCTTACGAGCTGCCGCAAAGAGGCCGATATCGGCGATCTAGAGGCGCTGCGCGCCTTCGCCTCGGCGTATCGCGGCATCACCCATATCGTGAATTGCGCCGCTTTTTCCCTCGTCGACTTTGCAGAAACGGAGCGCGAGGCAGCGTTTCGAGCCAATGCCTTAGGTCCGGAAAACCTCGCTGCTGTGGCCAAAGAAATAGGAGCCAGGCTAGTCCATATTTCGACCGATTATGTCTTTCAGGGCGCTCTGCGCCGCCCATTGAACGAAGCGGATGAGGCCGTTCCGTGCAATTATTATGGATTCACCAAGCTGGAAGGGGAGAGGCGCGTTGCGAGGATGCTTCCTTCCGCATGCATCATCCGCACTTCCTGGATCTTCGGCCGGGGAGGAAAAAATTTCGCCGCAAACCTATTGGGATTGCTTCAGGAAAAAGAAGAGGTCCGTTTGACCGACGATCATTGGAACCGCCCCACCTACGCGCCCGATCTGGCCGACGCGATCCTTCAAATGCTCGATGCTGCGGGACTCTATCAATTCGCAAATGCTGGAGCTGCGAATAAATACGAATTTGGATTGGCAATGAGGGAAGAGGCCCTTGCCGCAGGGATTCCTTTGGCTGTCAAACGGATCGTCCCTGTGGCCGGCTCTACGTTCCCGTCGCCTGCCCTTCGGCCGCCCTATTCCGTTTTCGACACCGCAAAGATCGAAAGGAAGCTGAAAGGGCCCATCCGCCCCTGGCGCGAGGCGCTTCGGGAATATCTCCATGTTTAAGTGTAAACGGCTGCTCGTGACGGGAGGCGCGGGATTTATCGGATCTGCGTTCATCCGCCATCTCCTTCGCGAGATGGGAAAGGTAGAGTTCATCGTCAATCTCGATCTTTTGACGTATGCCGCAGCGCTGGAAAACCTGGACGGGTTCCATTGCCATCCCCGCTATCGCTTCGTCCAGGGCGATATCTGCAATCAACCCTTGATCGAAAAGATCCTGGAAGAGGAGAAGATCGACGCCATCGTCCATTTTGCCGCTGAAACGCACGTCGACCGGAGCATCGCGCGGCCACGCCCCTTCCTGGAAGCGAACGTGATGGGGACGTGGTCGCTGCTCGAGGCGGTCCGGAAATTTCCGCACGTCCATTTCCATCACATTTCTACCGATGAGGTCTACGGCTCCCTTGAAGAAAGCGGCTCGTTTTCCGAACAGTCCACCTATCGCCCCAATTCTCCTTATTCCGCGACGAAAGCCGCGTCCGATCACCTGGTCCGCTCGTTTTCCCACACGTATGGGCTTTCGGCCACTCTTTCCCATTGCAGCAACAACTATGGGCCTGGGCAATATCCGGAGAAGTTCATCCCGTTGATGATCCTCAACTGCCTATCGGGAAAGCCGCTGCCCGTCTATGGCTGCGGCGCCAATGTGCGCGATTGGCTCTACGTCGATGACCATGCGGAGGCTGTCTGGACGATTTTGAGGAAAGGGAGGAAAGGAGAGACTTACGATATCGGGGGCGCCGCAGAGTTTTCCAATCTCGATCTGCTC
>CAZVXG010000145.1:0-1763 GCA_964631635.1 uncultured bacterium
ATCGAAGAATATCTCTTGGGCTGGAAAGAACTCGAATACGAAGTGGTGCGCGATTGCAACGACCAAAGCCTCGCCATCTGCAACATGGAAAATTTCGACCCGATGGGGATCCATACAGGCGAAAGCATCGTCGTCGCCCCATCGCAAACGCTCAACAATTACGAATACCATTTATTGCGCGCTGTTGCGCTCCAGGCGGCGCGTCATTTCAAGATCCAGGGAGAATGCAATGTTCAATTCGCCCTGAATCCGAAGACGAGCGAAATCCGCGTCATCGAAATGAACGCACGCCTTTCCCGCTCCAGCGCCTTGGCTTCGAAAGCGACGGGCTATCCGCTCGCGTTCGTCGCAGCGAAACTCGCCCTCGGCTATCGGCTGGATCAAATTTCCAACGCGATCACCAAAAAGACCACCGCTTTCTTCGAGCCGGCTCTCGATTACGTCGTCGTCAAAATTCCACGCTGGGATATCCAAAAACTCAAATCGGCACACCGGACGATCGGAACCGAGATGAAAAGCGTGGGAGAAGTGATGGCCATCGGCAGGACGTTCCCAGAGGCTTTGCAAAAGGGGATCCGGATGCTCAATATCGGATCGTCCGGCATCGAAGATGCGCCTGAAGCCATGGAGGATCTTTCCGAAGAGATCGAAAAACCGACCGACCGGCGCCTCTTCGCTCTCTATGCATTTTTCTCCCAGGGCAAGACAGTCGAAGAGGCGCAGAGACTCTCGCATATAGATCCCTGGTTTTTGCACCATCTTAGAGATCTTGCGTTCTTTGAAAAAACGGCGAGAGAAACAAAATTGACAGCTCCGCTTTTACGACAAGCGAAAGAGTTTGGATTTTCGGACCGCTCGATCGGACGGATGAAAAATAGCTCGGAAGAAACGATCCGTAAGCTGCGGTTGAAATGGAAAATCCTCCCTTTCTTCAAACAAATCGATACCTTGGCCGGCGAGTTCGACGCCGAAACGAACTATCTCTATGCTACTTATCAAGCTATGTGCCATGACGTCGCCGCCAGACGGCTGAAAAAATCGCTGTTCGTCTTAGGTTCCGGCCCTTATTGCATCGGTTCCTCCGTCGAGTTCGATTGGTGCGCCGTCAACATGTCCCGCGCCTTGCGCCAAAAAGGGCGCGAGGTGATCCTGATCAATTCCAATCCGGAGACCGTCTCGACCGACTTCGATGAATCGGACCGACTTTACTTCGAGGAACTGACTCTCGAAAGAGTGCGCGATATTGCCGATTTCGAACAGCCGTTTGGAATCATCGTCTCGGTCGGCGGCCAGATCGCCAACAATCTCACTTTTCCCCTCCACAAGTCGGGATATCCGATCCTGGGAACTCCCGCTCCAATGATCGACCGGGCGGAAAACCGCGATTCCTTTTCCACTCTCTTGCACGATCTCGGGATCGACCAGCCGCCCTGGGAACGGGTATCTTCTCTCAAAAAAGGGAAAGAATTTGCGCGCATCCTGGGCTATCCGATGCTGATCCGCCCCTCCTATGTCCTATCTGGAGCAGCCATGAATGTCGTCTGGAATGAAGAGCAGCTCGAAAAATACCTGAAAGAAGCTGCGATCGTCTCTCCCGACCATCCGATCGTCCTCTCGAAATTCATCGAGAATGCCAAAGAACTCGAAATCGACGCGGTCGCGCAAAAAGGAGAGATCGTAATTTCGGCGATCAGCGAACACGTCGAAAATGCAGGCGTCCATTCGGGAGACGCGACGATCGTCCTCCCTCCGCAGCGGCTCTA
>CAZVXG010000145.1:1863-3410 GCA_964631635.1 uncultured bacterium
AGCGCCTCAAAGGGGCCGATCCGGTCGCGAATGTAGAAATGGCCTCCACCGGAGAAGTGGCCCATATCGGCGATACCTATCTCGAAGCCTTTTTCGCCTCCTGGATTTCCACCGAGCAGAAGATCAAAGGCAAGCGGCTGCTCGTCAGCGCAGACGAAGCCTATCGACCGAAGCTGTTCGGCCCGTTGAAGCTTCTTGAAAATCAGGGGTGGGACCTCTACGCGACCGAAGGGACCCATGCTTTTTTGGCCAGCCAGGGCATCGGTTCCGTTTCGGTCTACAAGGTCGGCGAAAAATACGAACCGAATGTCGCGACCCTGCTCTCGGAACAACGGGTGGATCTGATCATCAATCTTCCCAAGGCAGGCGATAGGAATCCCGCAGGCTTCAAGATCCGCCGCCTCGCCATCGACCACCACATTCCGGTGATCACCAATCCGGAACTGGCCATGATCTTCCTCCAATGCCTGGCCGAATGCGACCTTGCAGCGCCGCCCGTCCGCTCCTGGCAAGAGACATGCTGAAGAACGCCCTGCTTAAATCTTTTGTCGCGATGCTCCGCCCAAACCCAAGCCCGCATCAATCTCCGCGCCGCCTCCTTGCCGTAGCGACGACGGCTCTTGGAGATACCCTATGGGCAACCCCAGCATTGGAATCGCTGCGCAAATCCTTCTCCGACGCCTACATCGCCGTTTTGACCTCTCCGATCGGCATGCAAATCCTTAAAGCTAACCCGTACGTCGATCGCCTCTACCGGCTGGACCTTCCCGTTCTGCCTCGATTTTTTTCGCTGAAAAGGGCGCTTTGCGCTGAGCGGTTCGATACCGTTCTTATCTTCCATGCATCGCAGCGCCTCGTCCTCCCCCTCTGCTGCCTCCTGGGAGCCAGCACCATTGTAGGAACTGCGGGCATCAATAAGGGGCTCGATTCTCTTTTGACCGACCCCCTTCCCAATAGCCGACAGCATGAGATCGTCCGCCGTCTCCAAATGGTCGAGCGGATCGGCGGCAAAGCCAGCTCGGAAACGCTCTCTTTTTTCCTTCAGCCCGAAGAGCGGCTCTCTCCAAGAAAGGGATTGTGGGTCGCCCTCCATCCAGGATCGAAAGATGGATTCAAAAGGTGGCCGGCCGGACATTTTGCAGCCGTTGGCAGAGCGTTGAAAAAAACCCTCTCCTGCGAAATCCTCGTCACTGGCGCCAAAGAAGAAATTCCCTTGATGCAAGAAGTCGCAAGCGCCATTCCGGGATCCTATCTCGGCGACCCAAATCTTCCCATCCGTTCCTTTGCCGCTCTTCTCGATCAAATGGATCTGCTGATCTGCAATGATACGGGACCTTTTCATCTCGCCTGCGCGCTTGGCAAACCGGTGATTGGACTCTATGCCTCGACCGATCCCGATCTTTGCGGCCCCCGCCAATCTCCCCATGCTCTGGCGATTGCGAAGCGCGCCACCTGCACTCCCTGCATCAAGAGAAAATGCCGCACCCCTTTTTGCCTTTTGCAAATTGGGACTTGCGAAGTAGTCGAAGCAGCTTTAAAAGTATTAG
>CAZVXG010000146.1:0-3351 GCA_964631635.1 uncultured bacterium
ATCGGATTTATCGGATTTGGCCACATGGCCCAGATCATCTTCCGTTCGATCGACCAATCCAAACTCATTCCCCGCTCTCAAATCCTCTTCATGCGCCGCGATCCGGAAAAGATGAGAAAGAATGAGCAGGAGTTCGGGATATCTGCGACCAGCCTCGAAAATCTGGTCTCAAAAAGCGATTTACTTTTTCTCTGCGTGCGGCCTCAGCAGGCCGAAGCCATCCTCAAGCAACTCGCTCGCCTTGGAGTCGAAAATAAGCTCATCATTTCTATCCTTGCAGGAATCAGAACCTCTTATTTCAAAAAATTTTTAGGTCCTGTTCCAGTCATCAGAGCAATGCCTAACCAGCCAGCCGAAGTAGGGGAGGGGATGACGATTCTATCCTATGGTTCGCGAGACGACATCGAGTTCCGGAGCCTGGCCAATCTCCTATTCAAAGGGATGGGGGACGTCATAGAATTGCCAGAGGATCTGATGGACCTGACCACTGGGATCGCCGGGAGCGGCCCCGCCTATGTCTTTTCCCTGATCGAGGCTGCAGCCCGCTTGGGGGAAAAAGGGGGGATCCCCTATGAAAAATCGCTAAAGATCGCTGCGCAAACATTCCTCGGTTCCGCCAAGATCCTCCTCAAAGGAGAGGTCGATGTCGCGGAATTGATCCAGAAGATTGCAGTCCCGAATGGCACGACTGAAGCGGGGCTGAAGGTCTTAAAAGAAACCGACGTCGAAAAGCGTTTCCAGGCGGTCATGAAAGCCGCGAGCGAGCGGTCGAAAGCAATTTCGGAAGAATTTAATTAATTTTCTCGTTGAGCAAAACCATCCTGCGGGTGTAGAAAGGATGGAATCTCTCAAATTCTTTTGGATATGGGTGCAAAGAAACTAGTCATCATCGGTTCGGGGCCAGCCGGCTATACAGCCGCGATCTATGCGGCTCGCGCTAACTTGCATCCCATTTTGTTCGAAGGATTTATGTCCGGCCCATCCGGCGGGCAGCTCATGACGACGACCGATGTGGAAAACTATCCGGGCTTTCCCGATGGCGTGCTAGGTCCGGAGCTGATGATGTTTTTCAAGCGTCAAGCTGAACGCTTCGGAACCACTGTGTCGACTGAAGATGTCGAGTCGGTCGATCTTTCCAGGAGGCCCTTCGCAGTACGCGGCTCGTCTACTCAAGTCCTTGCCGAGTCGCTCATCATTGCGACTGGCGCAACTGCTAAACGGCTCGAAATTGAAGGAGCTGGAGATGGGGAATTTTGGCAAAAGGGAGTCAGCGCCTGCGCTGTCTGTGACGGAGCCGCTCCGATTTTCCGCAATCAGCCGCTCTTCGTCATTGGAGGAGGCGATAGCGCGGTAGAGGAAGCTGTGTTTTTGACGAAGTATGCCAGCCGCGTTTTTCTCGTCCATCGCCGCGACCAATTGCGCGCTTCCAAAATCATGGCTGAACGGGCGCTGAACCATCCGAAGATCGAAGTTCTTTGGAACAGCGCGATCGTGAAAGTTGAGGGAGATCAAATCATCCGGAGCGTCCTGTTGCAAAATCTGAAAGACGGACGAACGGAAAAGCGAGAAGCGGGCGGGCTTTTTTTTGCCATTGGACATCAGCCGAATACAGGATTTCTGCAAGGCCAATTGCAAATGAACGAAGTGGGCTATCTCATCGTAGAACCGGGAACGACTCGCACCTCGTGCGAAGGAGTCTTTGCAGCTGGAGACGTCCAAGATCCCACATACCGCCAAGCGGTCACTGCCGCCGGCACCGGGTGCATGGCGGCTCTCGATGCGGAGCGTTGGCTGATGAACCAGGGACTTGAATGAGACAACTGGCTCAATGGTTTTTCGGCATTGTGAGTTTGTTCTCTGCAGCGGCCTTGTCGGCGATCGAGGTTCAGCCGTGGTTCGGCGATGTATTCGAATTCCATTTTCTCGGATCCTATTCGTATAGCTGGTTTCACTCTGTCCAAAATTCCCTTCCGCCGTTCCACCGGTTTTTTCAATCGAATCTCTTGTATCTTGGCCTCGATTTTTCTCCCACTCCCGTGTGGAACATCGACGCCGACCTGCAGTTCGTCGATACGAGCGCCGTATCGGCTAATTTCCGGACGGCCGCTGTTCAGGCGCGATATCTATGGTTTGACGATATCATCGGCGATCCAATCAGTTTCGCGACTGGAGGAAGCGTCCGGTTGACGGCTACGAGCAGTTTGAAGGACGTCAGCTGCCCCTCTCATGGGAACGTCGATTTCGAGCTGAATTTTTCTTTAGGGAAAGAGTTCGATGTTTCGGATACTTGGCGTTACCGTCTCTGGGCATTCGGAGCAATCGGACATGCGAACCGGGGAGCTCCCTGGGTTCGCGCGATCGCTTCCTTCGAAATGAATGTCGCCGATCTCCATAAGTGGGCCATTTACGCCAGCGGGATCAACGGTTATGGACGGCATATTCATATCGATGTCGATCATTTTTTCGGGTACGCAAAGGTGCGGGAAAAAACGATCGATTTGGGCGCCCGCTATGGCTACCGGATCGGGGTCTGGGGGACGATCCGCTTTGATTACATCTACCGCGTTTTGGCCAAGTCGGCTCCTCAGAATGTCAATACGTTCGTCCTGAGCTGGCTGCTGCCGTTTTCTCTTTAGGCCCTCGCTGGCGGCCTGGGCCGGCTGTGGCTAAAGCCAAAAGGTTGGCTGACTTGGGCCGCTCGGCAAATGCCTCTTAAGGAAAGTTTCTCCAGTAGAAGCCTACGAACCAGGCCTTCGGTCTCATCAGAAATGATTTTATTCTGCGGGTTGAGAACGAACTGCTTATCGCACGGCTTATAATACTGGGATATAGTATAATACTGTGATATAGTTTAACTGGCACTAAATTAAATTTTTTTGGTATAATTATCGCATATGGTAACGATAAACATCAAGAACTAATGATATTATAAGGATAGTATAATCATGGCACTTGCTCTTTATTCAAGTACACGAGAGAAAAGCTATGCTCTCTACTCAAGTTCTCTCTTCTCAAATACAGGGATTGATCGTCTAAAAAATGCACACTTGGTAGCGGCTATAACAGTGGTTGCAACGGGAGTGTTTCTATATTATGACGGCTATAGAGCAGTCAACAGAGCAGCCCGCTGGGCAAGCAATATAATCCAGCATTCTGGTAGTAATGGGCCGGTTGCTGACGGACTTCGCACCTTAAGAGAGGCCCAGCCCAAGCATCTCTTGACGCAGGGGGATGCGCTTGTCGCAAGCGGAGCGAATGCCCAGGAGGTTGCTGACGGACTTCGCACCTTAAGAGAGGCCCAGCCCAATCATCTCTTGACGCAGGAGGATGCGCTTGTCGCAAGCGGAGCGA
>CAZVXG010000147.1:0-3327 GCA_964631635.1 uncultured bacterium
ATTCGGGAATGTCATCGGTATAAAAACATTCTTTAGGATGGCAGCAGGCTTGAGAGAGGGCTTTTTGAAAAATGCGGCTGTCCGGCTTCATCGCGCCGACTTCAAAAGAGAGGATTTTGTCGTCGAAGAGACGCAGGACAGGATAGCGGGCGTAGACGTAGTTGAAGTGGCATTCCGAGGTATTCGAGAGGAGAATCAAGCGGAGGCCCATTTGTTTTAAGTGTTCGACCAGCGGCCAAAGCGGGGTATTGGGAATAAAAATATCGGAAGCCGCCTCCATGAATTCATGGAAGGTAAAGGAAGTGGAAGAACGGGCTTGAAAAACCCGATAGACCGCCGCGCTATCGATGTTCCCCATTTCATAATCTTCCTGCACTCGTTCCTTCAAGAGGATCTGTTTGATGGCATCCAGCGACAACCCGGAGCATGCGGAGATTTGGCGGCACATTTTCTCGTGGCTGAAGAAAAGCAGTACGTTCCCCAAATCGAAGAACATAGTTTTTAACATAAGCCTTCCCGCCTCATATAGCTCAAAACGGTGTTGTGGAGAAGCATGGCGATCGTCATGGGGCCGACTCCTCCGGGAACCGGGGTAATATGGGCGGCGATTTTCGAAGCGTTTTCAAAATCGACGTCGCCTACGATCTTGCCGTCGCCAATCCGGTTCACCCCCACATCGATCACAGCGGCGCCAGGGCGAATCATCTCCTTTTTGATGAAATGGGGTTTTCCAATGGCGGCTACGAGAATGTCGGCGGAAGCTGCGATCTCGACCAGGTGTTCCGATTGACTATGCGCAATGGTGACCGTGGCGTTGCAATGAGATTTTTTTTGCACGAGGATAGCGGCGAGCGGTTTGCCGACGATATTGCTCCGCCCGACGATCACGACCTGTTTTCCTTCTACGAGAATTCGAGAGCGTTGAAGGAGGATTTTAATCCCATGCGGCGTGCAAGGCAAAAACCCCCCTTCTTCGCCGAGAAGCATCCTGCCGACATTAAGCGGGTGAAACCCGTCGACGTCTTTGGCGGGATCGATGGCGAACATGACGGCTCGTTCGTCGATATGCGGCGGCAAGGGGAGTTGGACGAGAATCCCATCGATGTGGCGATTCCTGTTCAGTTTGACAATTTGAGCGAGCAGATGTTCTTGGGTAATGGATGCCTCCAATTCGAGGAGGGTGGATTCGATTCCAGTAGCGGCGCACCACTTTTTCTTGGAACGGACATAGATAAGCGATGCTGGGTTCACTCCTACGATGAGAAACGCCAGATGGGGTTTGCGCCCTTTGAAGAGGGAGACTTTTTGTTTGATCTCCTCGCAGAGTTCGTCTGCAATCCGCCTTCCGTCGATGATCATTGCGACTCCCTGTTCAAGATCGCTATCGCCTGGCCGTGGATCTGTCCGTTCGTCGCAAGAATCGGTTTTCTGGAGTGGATAGAAAAAGGTTGTTGATTCCAGTGGGTGACTTTGCCTCCCGCTTCTTCGACGAGCAGCAGTCCCGCTGCGCAGTCCCATGGCGCGAGGCACACCTCGAAGTAGCCTTCGAACCGGCCTGAGGCGGTATAGGCCAGATCGAGTGCCGCCGAACCGATCCGGCGGATCGGGATGCCGAGCTTGAGGATGTCGATGAAATGGTCGATGCAGTGGAAGGGGTTTTCTGAGATATTATAAGGAAATCCGGTTGCAAGGATCGATTGCTGAAGGGAAGCGATGGGGGAGACGCGGATCGGGTTTCCGTTCAGGAAGGCTCCCTTGCCTTTCTCAGCGACGAATAGCTCGCCTAGCAAGGGTTGGTAGACAACTCCGCAGAAGAGCTGGCCCTCTTTTTCCAAAGCAATGCTGACGCAGAAAATCGGGATGTTATGGGCGAAATTGACGGTGCCGTCAAGGGGATCGATCACCCAGAGCAGCCCATCTTTCGGGACGGATCCTCCACTTTCTTCCGCCAGGAATTTCGAGCCAGGCACCTGCCGGGCCAAACATGCGATGATTTGTTTTTCCGCCTTATGGTCATATTCGGTGACCAGGTTATGCTTTCCTTCTTTTTTAAAAGAAATTGCAAAGTGAGTTCCGAAGCCTTGCCGCAAGATTTCTCCCGCTTCCAGGGCAGCTTCGATAGCGGTTAAAGTCAGAGTCGAGAATGCTTCATTTGGAACCATGTACTATACCGCATCTTTTGAAAAAACCCGGCCTGCCTCGCTTGTCTTCGGCAGAGGGCCGGGTCTCCTCGAAGAGGATAAATGGTATTCAGTTTCCAGGAAATAGAAGTCTTCTGTCAACTTCTAACGAAACGCTTTTCCATGGAGCCATTTGGTCGCGATCCATTTTTCTCCGCTAATCACGGGGACGCCTCCGTGCAAGCTGAGGTCATCTTCTTTTCCATTAGGAGTGCAATTATAAAAAAGAACGGCATCGCCTTTGATCGGGGTCACTTTGATCTTGGCGCGTGGGAAAATGGTTTCTCCCCCTTCTTCGGTAGTTTTCAGATACATGATCAGGGTCGCGACTCTTTGACCTCCTCTGCTCAGATGGGGGGCCGATCCTGGTATTGCCGGGTCGAAATAATCATAATGGGGTTTGTATTCCCCTCCGACTCCATAGCGGAGCACCTGGATTGCTTCGCCGTTTTCAACTGGAATCTGGGTATAGGTCGCGATTCGGTTTTCAATATTCTTGAGAATCGGATCTGTGGTCTCCTGAGGGAAAAACATTCCCTGACTGGTTCTTGCAGGGTGGAGGCTATTCCCGCCTGTTTTCTCGTCGACTACTGTCGAACGGGCTAACTGTTCTTTAGCGACGTTCGCAATATGGTCGCATTCGTCAGCGGTGAGAAAGTGTTCGATCGAATAGATACGAGGAGTCTGGGAGAGAACCTTGACGTTTGGAAAGTTTTCTATGGATATTGGGTCGGCGATGAGACCTCCAATGCAAAAGCAGAAGAAGAAAAGAATCTTGTATACTTGTGACATACATGCACCTCCATTTACTATCGTTAATCGATAGGCATTTTTTTACAGGATCCATTTATTTTTTGCAAAGGAAAATATGGGTGGCGACATTTTCCATTTACATTTAAGGGAAAAGTCAAATAATAGTGCAGAAAAACAAAGGGAAAAAACATGATTCGCATACGTCCTACGCACTATCGCTGGCTGATCGCCGGGCTGATCTTTTTCATTACCCTGGTCAACTTCATCGACCGCTCGGCGATTTCGTTTGTGATCGATCCGCTGAAACAGGAATTCCATTTCACCGATACGCAATTCGGGATGATCCTCTCCGCTTTTGGGGTCGGATATATCCTATTGACCGCGTTTGGCGGAT
>CAZVXG010000148.1:0-3319 GCA_964631635.1 uncultured bacterium
GCGATGGCGCGATCGCTTCGCTCTCGTCGCCCATCGCAGGGCTAGTTTATTCTTGCAACACGCCAAGACCTACTTGGAAACCTCGAAGATAGGACTACATTTTCTTCCTTCGTACAGCCCAAACCTGCATCTCATTGAGAAAGTGTGGAAGTGGATGAAAGAGAGGGTGATGTATAACACCTACTATCTATCTAGGTGTGTTCTCCTGCTACCTTTACGGTTCTGCGATGTGCGACGTGAACGAAGTGAACGCGCCATCGCAGCCAGAGGCTTCAAGGCGCAAAGCGAAATCGAGCGAGAGAAGCGAGCGGGCCCGAACGACGCAGCGGCTGTGCTCTGCACGCGCAAGGAGGGAGGGACGATTTGGCGAAGCGGATTGAAGCTCAAGGGGGCGGCGGGGGACATGCCAGGCCGAAGGGGTCCCCGAAAACGCATCGTTTTTGGGGATAGGCCGTTGGACATGTCCCCGCACGTCTAAAGTAACCGCCTATTCCTATTCTTCATAAAGTAACCGCCTATTCCTATTTTTCATTCAGTATCTGTATACATCGGATTGCCGTAAACCAGAGAACTGGGTTACACTTCAAGTTTTTACTGGCTATGGAAAACTACAAGATCAAGATCAACCCTTCGATTCTCTCCGGTGATTTCGGCCGTCTTGCCGACGAGGCAAAGCGAATCGAACAGGCAGGCGCCGATGCCATCCATATCGATGTCATGGATGGCCATTTCGTTCCCAATCTCACCCTGGGACCCAGAGCATTGGGAGCGATCGATCGAGCTACTGGGCTTTTTCTCGACGTCCATCTCATGATCTACAATCCATTCGATTATATCGAGAGCTTCATCAGGGAAGGAGCCGACCGTGTCACGTTTCATTTTGAAGCGACAGAGGATGTCGAGGACACCCTTTCCTTCATCCGGAAATGCGGAAAGAAAGCCGGTCTTGCATTCCGCCCTGAAACTTCTTTCTCCATGATCCCAAAGTATCTCTATCAGTGCGACCTGATTCTCCTGATGACCGTCAGTCCTGGGTTCGGAGGACAGAAGTTCATGCCGGAAGTTCTCGAAAAGATCCGGTTGGCGCGCGCATATTGCGACCACAATGCCATTCGGGAAAGCGGGATCGTCGCAAAGGAGGGCCTCAGACCCGAATCGCTGCCCCCTTTCGATATCCAGGTCGATGGCGGCATCAATGTCGAGACCGCTCGCCAATGCATAAAATCGGGCGCGAATATTCTCGTAAGCGGCAACTACCTCTTTCATCAACCCTCACTGGCCGCTGGAATCCAAAGTCTGCGGAGCTGTTATCCATGAAGCCTGCATTAAAAAAAATCGTCGTTGTCGGAGGGGGAACAGGGAATTTCGTCGTTCTGAAGGGGCTCAAAAAATACCCCGTGGATCTGACCGCAATCGTCTCGATGGCCGATGATGGCGGCAGCACGGGGATTTTGCGCGATGAGCTAGGGGTGTTGCCCCCGGGAGATGTACGCCAATGCCTCGTCGCCTTATCCAATTCGAGCCGTCTCATGCGCTCGCTGATGAATTACCGCTTCGAAAACGGCGGGCTGGGAGGGCATTCGTTCGGAAATCTCCTCCTTTCGGCGCTTGAGAAAGTGGCAGGAAGTTTTGAAAAAGCAGTCGAGGAAGCGGGCAAGATCCTCTACATCAAGGGAAAAGTGATCCCCGTTACGATGCACCAGACTCGTCTTAAGATGGTCCTCGACGACCAGCGGGTTCTAGAAGGAGAAAAAGAGATCTACCTCTCTCAGGAAATCGATCGAGGCTACAAAACGATCTATCTCGAACCTTATCCCAAGGTCAACCCGCGAGTCTTGGAAGAGATCGAAAGCGCCGATCTGGTTGTCATCGGCCCAGGAGGCCTCCATACCTCCTTGATCCCAAATATGCTCGTGGAAGGGGTTTGCGATGCGATCTGCAATAGCCGCGCGATCAAAGTATTCGTCGTCAATCTGATGAATCGCAAAGGGCAGACGACTCGATATAAGACGAGCGATTATTTACATGAACTCATCCGTTTTTTAGGAAAAGATCCCTTCGACCATATCCTAGTCAACGTGCAAAAGCCTCCCAGGACGCTGATCGAGGTCTATGCGAACGAAGGAGATTTAGTGGAAAACGACCTTGAAGATGAACGGGTGATTTTTGCCAATATGCTCGGCGGCCTGCGGGGAGAACCTAAATACGATCTCATGAAACGGAGCCTGATCCGGCACGATCCCAAAAAATTGGCTCAGGAGCTGATGAAAATTGTTGATTATCTTTGATCTCGACGACACTCTAATCGACACTTCGGGATCTGTGACTCCCTTCAAGATGCGCGAATGTTTGAAGCGGCTTGTCGAAGAAGGTCTGCAAGTGGGCGATTTTGACGAAGCGTACGACAGGCTCCTCGCGTTCAATGCAGAAAGCACCTCCTCCAAAGATGCCCTTGCCCGTTTGATCCTCTTCGAGGAGACCCTGCCTGCCTCGCTTGGTCTTCGACAGAGGGCCGGGTTTTGTCAAAAGCAGGATGGGGCCGAATTCGAAGAAAGGCCCAAACCGTCAAAATCCCAGGCCTTAAAGCCTGGGTTCACTGCAAATAGCGGTTTCACTCCAGAAAGAGCTTCCCGTGCATTTGCCGAGTTGACCACTCCGCTTCCCCCCGGTTTTTCGATCCCGACCACGCCGCTGGCAAATGAAATTTTAACTTTCCTCCGTCCCTTCCATACGCTTGCATTGGTGACTTGCGGCTATCCCCTCTTTCAACGGGAAAAGATGGAAAAAGCTGGTCTAGATAGCGCGGTTTTTAGTAAAATGGCCATCCTGGAAGATGGTGGTAAAAAACTAGTTTACCAGGATTTAGCTAAGGAATTTTCAACAGCCTCGGACCCGGTCTGGGTCTGCGGGGATCGGGTGGAAGTAGATCTGGCCCCTGCCCGGGAACTTGGCTTCAAGACCATCCATATGCGATGGGGTCGCGGAAAAAAGAAGAGCGCTGATTGGGTCGACCATTCGATCTCGGCGCTCGCTGAATTGAAAGAGATTATAAAATAATGACGACGGCGAATCAAATCACTCCTGGCATGACGCTCAATATCGACGGGAAGATCTTCCGAGTCGAGTCGAGCGTGAAGGTGACGGTAGCTAAGGGGACCCCTTTTGTCAAGACGAAGCTTCGGAACCTGATCACCGAAGAAGTGATCGAAAGAAACTTCAAACTCGATCAGACCGTCCAAGAAGTTTCGCTCCTTGAAAGAATGCTGGAATTTCTCTATGCGGAAGGGAAAGAATTTCTCTTTCTCGACATCGGCAATTT
>CAZVXG010000149.1:0-3312 GCA_964631635.1 uncultured bacterium
AAATCAAAAGAGCAACATCCTGGCGCTTTTCCCGGGAAGCCGCGAGACGGAAATCCGCCGCAATTTTCCTTTGCAGATGGCCGCAGCCAAAAAACTTTTAGAGCGCGATCCTACCCTTGAGATCGCTGTTTCGGTCGCGCAATCCCCATTCGAACCGCTCCTTCGAAGCCTGTCTCAAGAGACGCCGGTCCGTTTCTACTCCTTCAATCAAAAAACAGAATTGATGCGCGCCGCTAAAACCGCTATCGCCACATCGGGCACCGTCACCCTGGAACTGGCCCTCCACGAAGTCCCCACAGTCGTCAATTTTGCAATCCGCCCCCTCGACCTCTTCATCGCTCAAAAAATTTTTCGAATCGACCTTCCCTTCTATTGCATTGTGAACATCGCAGTGTCGAAGGGCGTTTTCCCCGAGCTGTTCGGACCGCGCCTCACTCCAGAGTCACTCTTTTTTTGGACTCATAAGCTTCTGGCGGACGAGCCGACAAGAGCCGAAATCCGAGCAGGCTGCGCCCTTTTACGCAAGAGCCTGAGAACGGAGGATGGCGCTATGGCGGCGGCCAAATCGATCATCTCGCTCGCTTTTTAACCGTTTTTTCAGTATACTTGTGCCATGTTAGAAGCATTGAAAGTTTGGCTCGACCGTCTGGGTGAAGGCCAGGTACAGAAAATTGAAGGCTCGTTCGATCCCTCGTTTTTGGGGATCGAGGAAAAAGAGCTCCAATTCCCCGCGCCGGTCTCGGTGCGCGGAGAGGTCTATTTAGCGGAGGGCCATTTGGTCATCCATCTCAACGCCTCCACGAGCGCTAGAATGCCCTGCGCAATTTGCAATAAAATGATCGATGCGGAAGTGAAGATCGACAACTTTTATCATACCGAAGCGATCGAAGAAATTCGAGATGCGACCTTCGACTGCAGCGAGCCCCTGAGAGAGGCTCTTCTACTCGAGCTGCCTCATTATGTCGAATGCCACAAAGGCCGCTGTCCGCAGCGGGCGGCGCTCGCTCCCTATCTGCGAGCTCCATCGAAAACGGATGACAAAACACACTTTCCTTTCGCCGGTCTAGACGATACCGCACGCGAGAAGGATTGACCTGACCGCGCGCGGTATAAAATAGAAGATTAAATTTAGGAGATCAATCATGGCAGTTCCACGCAACCGGACCTCAAATGCGAAGAAAAATTCGCGACGGTCCCACCACGCAAAAACACCGAAAAATTGTTCCGCCTGTTCCAATTGCGGCAAATCCAGGCTTCCCCATCGGATGTGCCCTTCTTGCGGCCATTATGGCAATCGGGCCATCGAGACTACTAACTAGTGACGCATACGAAGCGGATCGGCATCGATTTGATGGGGAGCGATAATGCTCCAAATTCGCTTTTGAAAATAGCGGGTTCGCTCCTCCCCTTCCTTCCCGGGAATGTGGAACTCCTCGCCATCGGCACTCCCGATTGCGCGGCAAATTCCCCTTTGCCGTTCCATTCCGCCAAAGAGGCGATCGGCATGGAAGAGACTCCCCTCCTCGCATTGCGAAAGAAAAAAGAAGCGTCTCTTTGTGTCGGATTGCGCCTTCTCAAAGAAGGAGCGATCGATGCATTCGTCTCCGCCGGCAATACAGGCGCCCTCACAGCCTCGTCGAAAATGATCCTCGGGACCTTCCCGGGCTTGCTCCGGCCCGCCCTGCTCGCCCTCATGCCGACGAAGAAACGGCCCGTCGCGGTTCTCGACGTCGGCGCCAACCTCCAGGCAAAAGCTGCCCATCTGGTCCAGTTTGCCAATCTGGGAGCCGCCTATCAGCGGGCGCGCGGGATCGAAATCCCAAGGCTCGGCATCCTCAACATCGGATCCGAAGCGATCAAGGGCACCTCGGAGATCCGGATCGCTTACCAGAAGCTGCGAATGCTCGCCTCATTTGTGGGTAATATCGAGGGAAAATCGGTGTTCGACGGAGAGGTCGATGTTCTGATCACCGATGGATTCACCGGCAATATTTTTTTGAAGACAGCCGAGGGGATCGCCAACCTGATCCTCGATAGGATCCAGGCCCATATTCCTTCTGGAGTCCTCACAGAGATCCGCCCCCACTTGAACGACCTCCAGCGGCATCTCCATTATGCTGAACATCCCGGGGCTTTGCTTTGCGGGGTCAAAGGAGTCGTCGTCAAATGCCACGGCTATTCGACGCCGGAAGCATTTGCGAACGGGATCCGGGGCGCCGTCGAGTTCGCCGTCTGCGGGTTTCTCCAACTTTTTGAGACTCAATGGGAAAAATTCCCCCTTAAACGACATATTGATACACAAATGATTTGAAAAGTTGGGAATATGACAAGGAGGCGCCCTGAATTTGAGCCAGGCGTAGCCGGCGCCGAAGCAGCTCAACTTGAATAAGTTGAGCGATGCAGGCGGGTCTCAAATTCAGTGGCTGTCCGACGCAGTCAGAAACCAATTTTTCAGGTCATTTGTGTATAGCTCTAGAAAAAGAAGGGTCGTTCGGATATCCTGTATTCAAACTACTGGTATTGTATGCATGAAGTTCTCCTCAATGTCGAATCGAAAGAGGTGCGCTACGCCTACCTGAAACACGGGCAGCTCTACGACCTGATCATCGACCGGAAAAAATCGCGCCAGATCACCGGCAATATCTACCGGGGCCGCGTCACCAACATCCTCCATAACATCCAATCCGCCTTCATCGACATCAATGAAGGGGAAAACGGCTTCATCCACATCAGCGACATCCTGGAGAACACCAAGAAGTTCGAAGAGATGTTCGAGATGGATTTCGATCTCGATTACGATATATCAAAGATGGCCGCTACGCCCAAAGCAAAGGATATCGCCCAGCTTTTGAAGATCGACCAACCGGTTCTCGTCCAGGTCGTCAAAGAACCGATCGGAACGAAGGGCGCCCGCCTTACTTCGAATATTTCCGTCGCTGGACGCTATCTCGTCATGCTCCCTAATAACCCGCACCGCGGCGTCTCGCGTAAAATCGAAGACAGGGAATCGCGCGAACGGCTGAAAAAGCTCATCCGCTCTTTTGAAATGCCGCAGGACATGGGGCTGATCTGCCGCACCGCGAGCGCCAGCGCTACGACCGAAATGCTCATCGAAGAGGCGACCGATCTGCTCCATACCTGGCAAGCGATCGTCGAAAAATTCAACCGGTCGACCGGCCCTGCCCTTCTCTTTGAAGAATCGGATCTGATCAAGCGGGCCGTGATCCTGTGCGTGGATAAAAAATTCGACCGGCTCCTGATCGACGACTACGCGACCTTTCAGCGCTGCAAACACATCTATCAAAAATATGC
>CAZVXG010000150.1:0-3296 GCA_964631635.1 uncultured bacterium
GCACCCTGATGGGCGTGATCATCTTTGGAGGTTTGAGTTTCCAATGGCCGCTCGGCCGATGGGCCGATAAGGGGGACCGCCGCTTCGTCTTGACGCTAGCTTCTTTCATGGCCGCAATCCTGGGAATCGCAATCGCCCTCTTCGCTTCATCGTTTTGGATCCTCTTGATCCTCGGCTGGTTTTTCGGCGGTTTTTCATTCACCCTCTATCCGCTCAGCATGGCCTACGCGTGCCAAAGAGTCGCCGAGGGACAAATCGTAGCTGCGACTGGAGGTTTTGTCCTTTCCTACGGGATCGGAGCCATCGTAGGCCCCTTGCTCGCTCCACTCGCCATGTCTTTTTTAGGCGCAGAAGGACTCTTTTATTTCCTCGCCTTCATCACCTCTTGCCTTTGCTTCATCAGCCTAAAACGTCCTCTCGACGAGATTGCATGATGTAGGTTACATTCAAGTTTATGACTGTACTCCCCACTCTTTCTGCCGATTTCACCAAAACCTACCAGTACGATCTCACCCTAGAAAACAGGAAGAGGAAAGAAGCCTGCTGGAAGATGGAGGGAACGCGCCCTTTCGATGAGTTGATCCTATCCTGGAACGGCTGGCGCCCTGCGAAAGGAAAATGGACCTTTTGGGCGAGCCTCCGGCAAAAAGAGAATTGGTCTCCCTGGATCCAATATGCGCAGTGGGCTCCCCATTCCCAACGGACATTCCAATACGCGCCGCAAGGGTCGTGGATCGAAGGATATCAGGACGCCGTCTATCCGAAAGAGGGCCAATGCGATGGCTTCCAGGTCAAAGTGATCGCGGAAGGAGGCGCCTCTCTTGAGGCATTCGATACCTTTTACGTCTGCCTCTCCGCCCTCTCGTCCTATGCCGTTTTTCTCGCTGAACCCCTCCGGTCGGTTCTTCTGCCCAATACGCCGCGCCGCTCCCAAATGAAACTCGACCATCCTCGCGCTAAAGATCTCTGTTCTCCGACATCTACGGCCAGTGCGATGGATTGCCTGATCAAAGATCGAAAGGTCGATCCGGTAGCATTCGCAGCTAAAATTCACGATAACGAGTTTGACATCTACGGAAATTGGATCCTGAATACAGCGCAAGCCTATATGGAACTCGGCGGCCGCTTCCGATCCCAAGTTCAAAGACTCAGCGATTTTTCCGCTCTCCATTCCTACCTGATGCGCCAACTTCCCGTCGTCGTCAGCATCAGGGGGCCTCTGCGAGGATCCCCTCATCCGCTCACATTCGGACATCTCATTTGCATCGTCGGTTATGAAGCGGAAACGCAACAGGTTCTCTGTATCGATTCGGCCTTCCCCGAAGACGAGGAGACGTTTGTGCGCTATGCCCTCGATGATTTTATCGAGGCGTGGGGGCGCCGGCACAATCTCGCCTATACGTTCGCCCCGAAAAATTTAGAAGCCAGCCTCGCTAGAATGATCGGGTAGAGCCGAATAAGGACCGGGTTTCCCGCTTCGGGATGACAATTTTTATTTTGTAATAGTTGAGCCAGTTGCTTTTAATTGGCACTTCGAATACAATCACGATTGTTCTCAACTACTGAGAATGAGGAGAATTTATGGTTACGAAACAAAAAGCCCTATTCGCCATTTTAATCTCTCTCCCCGTTCATCATTTCCATCATAGCTGATTTTACCTCCCCTCGAGCGCCTAAACGCTTTGTTTAGTCGTTCGTTTAACATACCCATGATTTTTTGAATTTAGGAACTTTATGAAAATTTTTTTGAATCTATTGTTTTTACCGTTTGCACTATTTGCCAATCAGAAAGAAGGGCCGCTGGTCATCGGCACGACGAGCGGGTATGCCCCTTATGTAAGTCTCAATGATCGAGGAGAATACGAAGGATTCGATATCGATCTTGCCGAACTGCTCGCAAAAAAAATCGGAAGACCTCTGGCGATCAAAGACTTCGGCGGCATGAGCGGACTTATGCTCGCATTGAAGCAAGGAAGGGCCGATGCACTCATTTGGGCCATTTCGATCACCGCCGAACGTTCGAAGGCCATGGAAATGATCTATTACCAAGGAGAGCAGGTCCAAGAGATGCCCGTCGTGTTTTGGAACGCAGTTCCGGATGGAATTCGATCGTTCGACGACCTGGGAAAAGACCTGAAGAACACCGTTTCCGTGGAAGCGGGCTCGTATCAGGAAACCGTTTTGCAAAAATATCCCAAAATCAAGCTCAAAAATTTGAGCAGCCTGAATGATGCCATCATCGATCTCAAGTATGGGAAGTCCATTGCGTCCTGCATGGATCCCTCTCTTCTTCCCCGTTTCCAGGCTCAATATCCAGAGCTGAAGACGATCCTGCTTCCCCTGCCTCCTGAGGAACAATCGACAGGGAATGGGATTTGCGTCAAAAAGTCCAATACCCAATTGGCTGCGCAGATCAGAAAAGCAATCGATGAACTCAAAGCCGAAGGGAAAATCGAGGAACTCGAGAAAAAATGGAAGCTCATAAAATGACGATCGCCTATTTCGATCTGATCTCCCGGTCCGCCCCTTTATTCGTTAAAGGAGCTTTGATGACGCTTCAAGTCTTTTTCATGGCAGGCTGCGGCAGCTTCGCCTTGGGTCTTCTTCTAGGCACCGTCTCTTGCAAGCGACTGAGGGTTCCATTCTTTTCCACCCTGGCAGAAGGCTTCTCTTTCATCGCGAGAGGGATTCCCTTTTTCGTGCAACTCCTCATTGTCTATTTTGTCCTGCCGGATCTTTTAGGCTTCAATTTAGATCCCTTGCCGGCGTCAGTCATCGCCCTCGGAATTTGTTCTTCAGGCTATGTGGCCCAATTCGTCCGCGGAGCTCTCAACGCCATCCCCATCGCTCAATGGGAAGCGGCTTATATGCTCGGATATACGAGCTGGCAAACACTCTGGAGGATCATCTTTCCCCAGACCTTCCGCCTCATCCTTCCCTCGCTGAACAATGAACTCGACTCCCTGTTAAAAAGCACAGCAGTGATCTCTTCGATCGGACTCCTCGAACTGACGCGGGTAGGCATGAATCTCGTCTCCCGCGAAATGGAGCCCGTGCCGATTTATCTCACGCTCGCCTTTTTCTATCTCTGCATGTCGGGCCTGTTGAATCTGATTGCAAAACAACTGGAGAAAAAATTTCCTTATGTTAAGTATTAAACAATTATCCGTATCGAAAAGTCAAAATCCTGAGGTTCTCAGTCGAATTTCCCTGGATATCCCCTGTGGAAACATCGCGATTCTCCTCGGGAAAAGCGGCTCAGGCAAGACAACGCTCCTCCGATGCATCGCGCAATT
>CAZVXG010000151.1:0-3263 GCA_964631635.1 uncultured bacterium
GGGGATTTCGAGTTCACTTGCGGACACGATTCGCTGCAGCATCCGCATGTCATGCAAGTCGAAAGGACGTAGAGCGCTTCCTGTACTTCGGGACTGACTCGCGGACCGAACGATCCGATATCATTGGCGCTGTCAATCGAGATCCAGGCGCGCACTTTTTTAAGCGCCTCGAACATGCTCGTCCGATCCACATACAAATCGCGGATCAAGGGGAATTTGGTGAACGGAGCGAGCGCGATCGAGGAAGATCCTGTATCGCGGATATAGGGTTCGATTAGGGCGGTGCAGGCCTGGCAGGGCTTTCCATTCACCAGCATGGAGCAGGAGCCGCATACTTCTTCCAGGCAGCCTTGTTCCCAAACGACGGGCGTTGTTTTCTCTCCCTTCTTATTCACTGGATTCTTTTGAATTTCCATCAGAGAAGAGATGACGTTTGCCTCAGGATGCCGAGGAAATTCGAATTCCTCCCAATACTGATGGTTTGGAGATCCGCGATAGATGTTTAACGTATAGGAATTTTCCATGGCGAAGGAGTCATCACGTCTAAATTAATCTCCTAATCTATTATAAGTGATTTTTGCAAAAGAAATCAGAATAGCGAACAACGTCCAAAACTGGCAGTTCGAGTTTGCGTGTGCTAAAATCGACATGTTTTCTTGACAAAATGGGGGCGGTTCAGTACGATGGATGACAAATTTCATATTCAAACGGAGAAGCATCTATGTCGTCTGCAAAGAAAAAAATCAAACCTATGGGCAACCGTATTGTCGTCCAAAGAGAAGAGGCCAAAGCCACAAAAGGAGGGATCTTCCTTCCAGAAAGCGCGCAGCAAAAGTCGCGCGAGGGCAAAGTAATCGCCGTAGGCTCAGGCAAAGCCGACGATAAAGGCCAAATCCAGCGAATGGATGTAAATGTAGGCGATACAATTCTTTTCTCTTCTTATGGAGGGAGCGATTACAAAATCGACGATCAGGAGTACCTGATCCTTTCCGAGGAAGATGTTTTAGCGGTTTACAACTAAGGAGAACGACCTATGCCAAAGATGCTCCAGTTCCATGAAGAAGCATTAAAATCGATCCTCAATGGAGTCAAGACGTTGGCTAAAGCCGTGATCGTCACATTAGGTCCCAAGGGGCGTAATGTAGTGATCGGCAAATCATTCGGATCTCCCTCCTCTACGAAGGACGGCGTTTCGGTCGCTAAAGAAATCGTTTTGAAAAACAAATATGAGAACATGGGCGCCCAGCTCGTCAAAGAGGCTGCCGCCAAGGCTTCCGACGCCGCTGGCGACGGTACGACGACCGCGATCGTCCTCGCTGAGGCGATCTTCGTCGAAGGGGTCAAGAATGTCGCCTCTGGCGCGAATCCTATGGACGTGAAGCGGGGGATCGATAAAGCGGTCAAGGCGCTGGAAGCTGCTCTGGACAAACTGGCCAAACCAATCAAAACGCCCGAAGAGATCCGGCAAATCGGATCGATTTCAGCGAATAACGACCCCGTAATCGGCGCCATCATCGGCGAAGCGATGCAGAAGGTTGGCAAGGATGGGATCGTCACCATCGGCGAAGCAAAGGGAATCGATACGACTCTCGATGTAGTGGAAGGGATGCAGTTCGACAAGGGATATATTTCCCCCTATTTCATCACGAACGGCGAGAAAATGACAGTCGAATTCGACCATCCGGCCATTTTGATCGTCGATAAAAAGTTGTCGAATGCCAAGGAACTGATTCCCATTTTGGAAAAGGCGATGGAGAAAAAATCGCGTCCCCTCTTGATCATCGCCGATGATGTGGAAGGAGAAGCCCTGGCTACGCTCGTCATCAACAAAGTGAAAGGAGGTCTTGCCATCTGCGCTGTCAAGGCTCCTGCTTTCGGCGACCGACGCAAGGCTATGCTCGAAGATATCGCGATTCTCACGGGAAGTAAAATTGTTTCCGATGAATTGGGCTATAATCTCGAAGAAATCGACCTCGACGTCCTTGGAAGCGCCGCAAAAATTAAGATCGGCAAAGAAGAGACGACGATTATAGGAGGAGTGGGCAAGGCGTCCGATGTACAGAAAAGGATTGCTCAAATCAAACACGAGCTTTCCCAGCCGAACGTTTCCGATTACGACAGGGAAAAGCTCGAAGAGAGGCTGGCTAAGCTCGCTGGAGGAGTCGCAGTCGTTAATGTAGGGGCGGTAACGGAGGCTGAGGCTTCTGAAAAAAAGGCCCGCATCGAAGATGCTTTACATGCCACTCGCGCTGCAGTAGCCCAAGGGATCGTGCCCGGCGGCGGCGTAGCGCTGATTCGCGTATCGAAGACGCTCGATCAGCTGAAAGTACTGGGAGATGAAGCGATTGGCGTCGAGATCGTCCGTAAAGCCTGCTTTGCTCCAGCGATCGCGATTGCGAACAATTGCGGGAAAATCGGTCCCCATATTGCCGAGAAGATCGCCGAAATGGAAGGGTCGATCGGTTATAACGGACAAACCGATGCATTCTCCGATCTCGTAAAAGACGGCGTCATCGACCCAGTACTCGTCACAAAGAGCGCGTTGATTTATGCCGCCTCCGTATCCGGCATGCTCATCACTATTGCCGCGATCATCACCGATAAGCCAGAGCCTAAGAAGGCAGCTCCCGTCCCTGGAATGGGTGGTGGCATGGGTGGAATGGGCGGAATGGGTGGAATGGGTGGTGGCATGGGCGGAATGGACTTTGGCGGAATGGGAATGTAAAACGACTTTTCCCCTCCTCCGACGGAACATATCGGTCAGGAACCTGTTTTACGTATTTAACGATATTCGCTCTTCATCCTCTTCGAGGATGACCCGGCCGGCCTCGCAAGTCTTCGACAGAGGGCCGCATCTTTTCAAAAGCAGGATGAGGCCGAGTTCGAAGCTCGGCCCCATTCGCCAAAATCCCAGGCCTTATATCATTTAGAGCCAGCTCGCAAAACTCCATACAGCCGTCCGCAGTTGAAGAAGTTTAATTTTGATAAATGGTGTTACAGATGCAGGAGCACATCCTTCAGCGCTTCGATCACAAAAGTGGGTTGCCAATCGAGAGAATTGGGGAGATGCTTCGGATTATACCAACAGAAGGGCATCTGAACGTTCTTAGCCCCCTGTCCGTCGCTGGTAAGAGAATCGCCCACCATTAAGGTTTGAGAGGGATGTGATTCGATCAGCTCCAGGGCCCGGGTGAAGATTTGAGGATGCGGCTTGGCGATGCCGCACTCTTCGGAAATGACGAGCACTTTTGAAAAACGGGAAA
>CAZVXG010000152.1:0-3262 GCA_964631635.1 uncultured bacterium
ATTTTCTAGCCGCTGTTTACCTTGCGGCTTCGGTCATATGGCTTAATTGACGACACGCCCTAGTTTCTTCCAGATATTGAAGCACTCTTTGTCGCAGATCGATCGAATAAGGTTTTGGCATGTTTTTATCTCCGCACGATTTTGTCGGAGAAGAGTATGCACGTTCCCAATAAAATTTTAAACCACTATCATGCCATAAATCTATGGCCATTTAACATTGGATCCCTTATCTTAAAGATCTTTAGCAGGAGACAATATTCAATTCCATTCCATCCCGAATCATCGTTTTCCGATTAAGCGCTCCATGCCTGAAGGCCGAAAAATTGGAGTACAACTGCAAAGAGCTCTGCACACAGACGAAATATAAGAGATGCGCGAAGGTGGAAGAGGCGCCTGGAAGAACCGATTGCCTAACTGCGATCCATTACATTTTCAGGGAGCACATCGATCTTTTCGTCGATTGGATCGGCAACATGCCTCGCTCCCTGGCCAAGGGGTCCGACTGGAAGGTCTATGAAATCGACCAAACGGAGCTGGAACCTGGCGATCTCATCTTTTTGCAGCACAAACGGAGCTGCCGCACCGTCACCCATATCGCCGTAGCGCTCAGTCTCACAAAACTCTTCCACTGCTCGTACAAAAAGGGAGGGGCGATCGAAACGCTTGACGAACTATTCGCAAGCTATACGCAGCCAGCCATCGAGGACATGCTCTCCTACACCGATCATCGCACTATCTCTTCGGATACTTCACCCGGACATGATGGGAAAGAAGCAGAGTCTTGACAAGGACTTTTTTCACACGGCTGAGTTCTTCGAAAGTGAGCTGACATTCAGTAAACTGCCCCTCTTCGGCTTTTTCTTTAACGACCCTATCGACCATCTCCTCAATCGCCTGTTCTCCGATTTCATCCAGGGAGCGGGAGGTCGCTTCGATGCTATCGCAGATCATGATGATCGCCGATTCTTTGGTTCTGGGCTTCGGCCCCGGATAGCGGAATTGCGATTCATCGACTTCTTCCGCTTTTCCCCCTTTCAATTCGAGCTGCTTCCGATAGAAGTAATAGACCAGGGTGGTCCCGTGATGCTCTTTGATGATATCGATGAAAGATTCTGGAAGCCGATTTTTCTTGGCGATCGCTACGCCGTCGCTCACATGGGAGATGATCACTTGCGCCGATTCGAGGGGTGTGAGCAGTTGATGGATATTCACCGTCCCTTGTTGATTTTCCGTATAGAATTGGGGATTATTCATCTTTCCGATGTCGTGATAAAGCGTAGCAGCTCGGCAGAAAAGGCTATTCGCCCCGATCGCCTGGGCGCTCGTCTCAGCGAGATGCCCGAGCACAAGCGAGTGCTGATAGGTGCCCGGCACGCTACTGGCGAAACGGCGCAGAAGGTCGTTGCCTGGGTCCATGTACTCCATCAGCGTCATATCCGTCAGCATCCCGAATAGCGATTCGAGCATAGGCAATAGGCCCACTACGATGATTGCGGTGGCAAAGAGAAAAGCTAAAGAACCCAGGCAATCGATAAAGAATAAAGAGCTGCCGAAATGATTTTCGCTCAATACATATGCATAGAGAACTGGAATCGAACTGAGCCAGGATTTGGCACAGACGAAAAAAACCTCCTTCCGTTTCCTGATGCCTCGGGAGGTAATGATCACGACGATGGATGTGACCAGGTTCAAGACGAGGAACCGGCTATGGTCGATCGCCAGGCTCACGGAGAGGATAATCGACAGGAACGTAGCGGCGAAAAGCGCCGTTCGCGGGGAAAGGAGGATGCAAATGAGCAACGTCGCAAAAGGAGCGACGATCGGATAGCGGACTGCGGCGATGACGCTGGACGTACTCTTGATCAAGATGTATTCGGTCAATTTCGCAAAAAGAAGGGTCAGGATGACAATGCAGACAAAAAGGGCGACCTGCTGCAGCGAGCGAATGAATGCGGGCTGGTTAATGCGGAAGTAAAGAGCGCTGATGGTCACGAAAATCAGGGAAAGGAGAAGGCTCGCAATGATCGTGAGCGGATCCCAAAGGCGGCGGCTATCGGAAATCGCCTGCTTCATCGCTTGCATCATCGTGAGATGGCGGGAAGTAATCCTTTCTCCTGGATCGAGAATGCGGGTTCCTGCATAGACTTTCGTCACTTTTTCAGGGACTGTCCGGCTCACCTGCGCGCGCAGGGAATGCTCCAGAGCTCCATCTTCAGTCAAATTCCAGGCTCTCTGTTGAAACGAATTCACGACGTAGCGGATCGTCTGCGCATGAAAAACGCCGTTCATGCCGAGCTGCTGGATCAGCCGGTCCCAAAAACCGGGCGGCAGCGCAAGGGCTCTTTCTTTATTTTCCGGGACGTATTCATAATAGGAAGCATCGGAAAGATGCATCTCCTTAACGATCTGGATCGTCCTCGGATCGGTAAAGCGGCTTTCCAGGAGCAGCGTCTCAAGCTCATCGGCGGTTTTATACATCTCTTCGAACGTACTCGAAGGAGCCGCAGCGCGCCAATCCTTGCCGCGGATTAGGTTGTCCTCGAGAGCAGAGTGTACCTCCCTGATCTGCTTATCGTCGATCTGGTAGATTTTTCCGATATCCTGCATCGCCTGCTGCTTCAAGATGATCGTCGTCTCATAATCGGGGAATTCAAAATCGATCTGGGCGATGATATAGCGGCCTGCGAGCGCGTTGAGTTCGAGAATATCGAGACGCACTTCGCGGAAATGGAGGAACAAGGCAAGGCAGAATGCACAAACAATACCGACCAGGATCCGCCATCCTCGATGATTCGAAGCTAGCCACTCCTGCCACCCCTGCCGGATCCGATCTTCTCTCATGATTCCAGTTTACCACAAGTAACGTTTTGGGAGTAATTGACTATGAAATCGTCCAAAAAATAACGAGGGGCGCTGCAGCGCGCTAGCTACGGCGATCTGGCATAGTAAAGACGCGCTTTAAGTTCGATTGCGAAAAACTTTGAGATTTGGGTACGATGGATTCGATCATGGGGTTGAATGTCAGCAACTAAATACCAGGTTCTCGCCAGGCGCTACCGCCCTCAGACATTCCGCGAGGTGATCGGCCAGGAGCCGGCTGTAACGACCTTGAAAAACGCGCTCCGCTTCGATCGCGCCGCTCATGCCTACCTCTTCTGCGGCTGCCGGGGAGTGGGAAAAACCACTTTGGCCCGCCTCTTTGCAAAAGCGCTCAACTGCCAGGAGAAGGGAGCCGACCTGGAACCGTGTGGCCGCTGCCCGT